>NZ_JACSOE010000075.1:0-17868 GCF_014349115.1 Alteromonas sp. BZK5
ATTTTATACCGTTAAAAATTTTTTATTGATAAGAGAAAAATCTTTTGTTTTATCTTCGTTTTTAATTATCTTAAAAGTGCGCTGAACAAAACATTACGTTGGGTACAACATGAAAAGTTTAGCTATTCGACAATCTGCAAAACCTTATATTGACCGTCAGAAGTTTCCATACGGTTTTCGTAAATCAGGTGACTTCAGTATTACTGAAGCCGATCTTCTAACCCACTACGGCAAAACACTGCTAGGACTTGAAAATGGCGAGTTGTCGCCTGAAAGTGATGATGAGAGACATTTCGTCGAATTCGTTACAGGTAAAGTTGAAGCTAGCAATAACCTAGAAAAAGCCTGGGCGAAATACGTCAGATTAGCAAGGGGCAAAAAGCACTTCTACACCCTTCACAGCAGTGCGAGTAACCAGTCAGACTATGATGAAGATTACTCTGATGAAGAATTCGATGTAGCATAATGCTACATCATTACTAAAAAGCTCGCTCCGGCGAGCTTTTTTGTTATTGAACAAATGATCTCAATCAACTTCAGACAAGAACAAAATGAAGAAACATTAAGGACTGTCTACACTTAGTAGTAATACAGAGTGATGTGCAGTGAATTGTGCATTTCATTCTGAAAAACGAGCCCATGCAAAGGAGGCGCAACGATGATCATTAGTTCAAAACAGCTTACTCACTTTTCTATACATGCCCTTGATGACAAAGTGGGCGGCATCCGCGATATCCTTTTCGACGACGAAACCTTCACTGTTCGCTACTTGGTCGCAGATACCAATACTTGGCTACCGCTTAGCCGCAAAGTGGTAATATCACCTATATCTGTCAAACAGCTAGATGAAGATAGTGAGTCTGTTCATATCAATATGACAGTTGATACATTGAAAAACAGCCCCTCTATTGACGAACATAAGCCTGTGTCACGTGAATACGAAGAAAACCTCTTCAAATATTTTGGTTACGGATACTATTGGATTGGTCCAGGAGCATGGGGAGAGTTCGCACATCCAAATGAACTGGTCGAATTACAACGCGCTGAAGAGTCTGAAACTGAAACCCCGAAAAAAAGCACCAACCACCTAAGAGCAGTGGGCGAAGTTGGTGGATATGAAGTAGCTACAACCACAGATAACGTGGGCCACATCAGTAACTTCGTCATTGACACCGAGAGCTGGAAGATAATCATGCTAGTGGTAGATACCAACAACTGGCTTCCGGGTGGTAAACATCTCGCACTTCTACCTAGCGATATTGAAAGTATCGACTGGGCGGCGCACAGCGTAGTAGTGAATTTAAGTCACGACGAATTGGTTGATAGACCTGAAGTGGAAAGTGAAAAAATATCTGAAGAAGGCTATGTGCCTATGCTTTGCGAGCAATTGAACAAAAACGGAAATTAATAACCGAAGAGTGTCATTGATGGTAATTTTTAGTTAGGAATTTTACAATGTCCGTTGTTGAAGGCGGACATTGTAGCTTAGGATGCAAAAAGAAGATTATTCGCAGAAAAATTCGTACATCAAAGCAATTAAGCGCTTGACGCGCTCGTCTGCTAAGCGGTAGTAAATAGTTTGACCTTGCCTTCTTGTGGCCACCATCTTTGATTCTCGCAATAAAGCAAGGTGCTGAGAAATCACTGGCTGCGAGACGCTAACAACTTCGAGAAGTTCGGTTACCGATTTTTCCTCTTTCAGCAACGAACAAAGCACCATAAGGCGTGTTTTATTCGCGAATTGCTTAAGGAAGATCTCGGCTTCCGCAGCGTGTTCCATTATATCATCTGAACCTATTACCATATCCTCGGACATAAGCACTCTCTATCTGTAAAGTATTTCGGCACCAATTTAGCCATTTACTATACTAAAGTATAAGGCATTTTGCCGACCTGCCAATTTATGCGACGAATCGCCGTATTTTACATTGTTTTATTACGCTGACATCAATATATTAGATTTTACTTATTTCAACTAAGTTTAGGCAAAAAGGAAAAATATGCTTATAGACATGAAGACTCGAATAGAAAACATAGACGTGAACTTACGCACTGTATCTGCGGAGCAAGCGGCCAGTGAGTGCCGAATCAATAGCGGTATATTGATTGATGTACGAGAGAGTGCCGAAGTTGCCAATCAGCCCGTACCTTCTGCGCTTCACATACCACGCGGCGTGCTCGAAATGAAGGCACTGGAACAGTTTAAAGATGCTTCAGCGCCACTTTATATTCACTGTGCGTCGGGCGTTCGAGCAAAACTAGCTGCAGAGCAACTTATAAAGATGGGCTATGAGAACGTTTCGGTTGTGACATGCCCTGTACCCACGATAAATCAAGTAAACCAGAAATGACTTCTTAACCACGCGTATGCTATAAGTAGCGTTAATTAAGAGTTTTAAGGCGCTGTATGCTGAAATCTACGTTAGAACAATGGCGAATGTTCAAAGCCGTCGTCGATGCAGGCGGCTTTAATCAAGCTGCTACTGAAGTTCACAAAAGTCAATCGAGCGTTCACCACGCGGTTCAAAAGCTTGAAAACGCCATTGGAGTGTCATTGTTTGAGAATATTGGACGTAAAGTCCAGCTTTCGCCGCAAGGTGAACTTATGTATCGCCGTGCCTCTTTTTTGCTTAGCGAAGCGCACAAGCTCGAGGCCGTTGCCAATAGCCTTAAATCTGGCACAGAAACAACTTTACGCATAGCGGTGGATATTATTTTCCCGTCTGAATTGCTTTATAACGTGCTAGCGAAAGTTTCTGCTGAGTTCCCGCTCCTTCGTATCGAGATAGAAGAAACTGTACTCAGTGGCGCAAATTCACTTTTGAGCAATGGTAAAGTTGATTTAGGCATCTCTCCTTTCGCGTTTTCTAATGGCTTTAGCGAAGACTTGTGCGAAATTGAATTTGCAGCTGTCGCTCACGCCGACCATCCATTGCACCAATTGGATAGAACGCTCACACTGGAAGACTTAAAAGCGTATCGTCAAATTGTGGTAAGGGATTCATCCGCGGAGCGTAAAGCTGATGTGGGCTGGTTAGGTGCAGAGCAGCGCTGGACCGTAAGCCACGTTAGAACGTCATTAGATATTATTACTCAGGGATTGGGTTTTGCGTGGCTGCCTATCGCAATAATTAAAGATGAGCTAGAAGACGGTACACTCGTTCCCCTTCCCCTCGATAATAATGCAGCGTTGCGTAAGGCGCTCCTTTATTTGTCTTTCGAAGACGGCGATACGTTGGGACCAGCTGCCCGTGCTTTTATTGGCGAGCTACGATATCAAACAATGAACCTTCCATCGTCAGATTTTATGCTCGATTCGTGTACTGAGTAGTTAGAGCATCAACTTAGCGCGACTGCAAGGCGTTCAAACCCAAGTATAAAGCCAAATAGCGATAACGAAACACCAACTAACGCCACAGCACCGTCGTCTGTGGACATGCCTATTGCCATAATAAAAACAGCAAAAGCGGGAATAAGCCCCATAAAGGGAATAAGCTCCAGTGGAATCATTACAAATCCGCAACCTGCACAGCACAATGCGATGAGTGATCTGAACACAGGCTGGCGCATGAAAAAACACCGAGGAACTAAAAAGCGGTCTACGCGTACTGCATACGGTTTAACTTTATCGACAATGAAGCGAAGCTGATCGGCGTCACAGTTTAACTGCATCACTTTTTGCGGTAACCAAGGATGCCTACGACCGAGTAAAATTTGCAACGCGATGAGTAAAATCGTCCCACCCGCTAAAGATGGGATCCCAGGGATGGCCCCAATCGGTGTGCAAGCGATAAAAGATGGCAGCGCCAGCATTGGTCCAAAGCCCCTTTTCTCCATCACATCCCAAAACTCAGCAAACTCGAACTTATCTTGTCTTGCTCGCGGCTGCATTTTCCCCAACAACTCGTATAAGGTCATTGATCTTACAGCTGTTTTTCCCCACATCTTCAATTCCTTTGATATCACATTACCTGCGAACGTCGCGCTAGTTAGACGGGCTTCTCGCCTAATTAATATACATTTCTCGCACCTAGTCGATTTGCCATAGTGAAATTGCAAGTAACTTTAGACAGTTAAATCGTGCGAAAAATATGCCATCGATTGCATGTGACGGTGTGTTAAAGACAGGAATACTTTTTGCAAATGCCCCTGATAAGTAAAATAAAATCACCTAATAAAACAAAAACAGATATAGACATTCTGTACTTTAGCGCGATGTGTACCGCTGATCGCAAAGAGTTGATAGATTAGAAGGTAGCGCAACCGACTATCTCTGGCATCAAGGTAAGTGTTCAAGATTTCCGGATTGCTTGAAGCGTTTAGATATTTTCCGATGCGCTTACGCTTTATCGATTTAAACCAGCGTATAAATAAACTTTAAATATGTGCTTTAGCATTCAGTTGTTAATAGCGTATGATAAAACTATAACATTGATTCTATTCCATATTTTTTCTGAATAGGAAACGAAAGAAGAGAGGGACATCCACGTGCTTACCGTACTTTTAGTTGATGACGACGCCGAGTTCACAGAAGTAGCTTGTACTATCATCGAATTTCTTGGCCACGAAGTACTTACCGCTGCCACACTCAAAGAAGCCCGCGATTGGTTAGAGAAAGAAACCTTTGACCATGTACTGCTTGATTTCATGCTACCCGATGGAAGCGGCGCGCACTTGTTCAATGAATTAGATGCACTTCCTAAGCGCCCTCGCGTTACTTTGATAACGGGTCACCCTTCTGTGAAAAGCGTGATAAAGGGTCTGTGTGGCCCCACGGTCGACTACCTTGTTAAGCCAATTCAACGGGAGGAAATAGAGGCCGTATTAAGTCAAAAGCCAAAAGAAAAAGCACCTGCACAAGAAAAAATAGAGAAACATTTTGATTTGCTGATTGGTGAATCGCCAATTATGAAAGAGCTCTACAAGCTGATTTCTAGAGTGAGTAAAACCAGCGCTAACGTAATGCTGCTTGGTGAAAGCGGTGTAGGTAAAGAAGTGGTGGCTGCCGCAATTCATCGTGCTTCAGAAAGTGAAGGTCCCTATATTGCAACCAACTGTGGTGCATTCTCAAAAGAACTAATAGGTAGCGAACTTTTCGGTCACGAAAAAGGAGCATTTACCGGCGCTGTAGGACGTAAAGAAGGTGTTTTCGAACAAGCTGAGGGCGGCACGCTCTTTTTGGACGAAATCACAGAAATGCCCATTGATATGCAGCCCAACTTACTCCGCGTTTTAGAAAACAAGGTTGTTATTCGTGTGGGCGGAACGAAGACCATCCCGGTGAGCTGCCGCGTTGTATCTGCCACGAACCGAACAATGGAAGAGATTGCGCAAAGCAAAGTACTGCGCGAAGACATCTACTTCAGACTTGCGGTGTTCCCAATCACCATTCCTCCGCTACGCGAAAGAAAGGAAGATATTCCATTACTAGCAAAAACCTTTATTGCAGAATTCAATAAAGATAATGGCTCGCAATTTAAGTGGGAAGATAGTCAACTCGATACGTTACAAGCCTACGACTGGCCCGGTAACGTGCGTGAACTAAGACACTTTGTGCATCGCGCTGCCATTATGAGCGACCCTGAAAAGAGTGAGATTGAATTACCAAAAACCATTGAGTCACCCTTCGCTCAAAAACAGAGCACGACACCGGCACTTCAAGCTGGTAGAACCATTGAAGACGTGGAAAAAGAGCTAATTTATGCCACGTTGGAAAAAGTGAATGGCAATAAGACCACCGCAGCAGAAATGCTGGGAATTAGTACAAAAACGCTTTACAACCGTCTTCATGCATATGGTGACTTAAGTAAAGACGACTAAGTAAGAGGTATTGGGCATGACTAGCGAAGAACTTTCTCGACTAAATGTTTATGTGCATGATGCACGCAAACCATTAAACAGAATATCAATGCAAGCTGAGCTAGTAAAAATGGCATTAAACGGTGACGTTCCACCTGAAAAGGCATTGGTTGCGTTGGATAAAATAATAAGCAGTGCTAAAGACTGCAGCCATACTCTTGCTGAAATGACATCAGAGTTAAGTGGCAATGTTTCGGATTAAGTAAATGATTACTAAAGTATTGTCTTCACTATACAGTTGGATAATTTTAGTTGTTCTGGTCATTATTGTAATAACTGCTAATTCATTTTACGTAGTCAATACATTGAATGACCTTTCTGCTCTGGAAGCGCGGCTGTTCACTACGAACCGTGTTATCAATGCAGTTAACCGCCTTCACGTTGCTGTACTTCGCGTGGAGTCTGGTCAGCGCGGCTATATGCTAACTGGCGATGAAGAATATCTTACCGACTACACCGAAACGTTGAGCGTAATCGGCGAATTAATGGATGAGGTAGAAGTAAGCTCCTTCTCTTCAGATATTAACGACCAGTCCATCCGCATCGAAGAACTTTTGTCTTTAACCAAAGCAAAAATCAATGAAGTCATTGAAATAGTTGAGCTGTATAAAGAAGGGAAAGAGCAACAAGCTGTCATTTTAGTGAACAGTGATAAGGGTATAAAACTCTACAAACAGTTTGAAACCTTATTTAGAGAAATCGACGATTCAGAACGGGATATGCAAGGCACGCATTTGGCCAACTTAATGAGCCTAAGAAGGGACTCTGTTAATACGCTTATCATTTCCTCTGCAACGACTCTGCTACTGATTATTACGGTATTTTTATTGCTCAAAATAAATTCCCGTGAGCATGAGAAGTATCAAGCTAATCTAGAGTCTGTTAACGAAGATCTAGAATCTCGGATAGCAGATAGAACGCAAGAGTTAAGTGTTTATTCAGACGAATTAGCACGAAGTAATAGAGAGTTGGAAGATTTTGCCTTTGTGGCGTCACACGATCTGCAAGAACCATTAAGAAAAATTCGGGCATTTGGTAACCGCTTAGAATCGGGTTACAACGATGTGATAGACGAACGTGGCAAAGATTATCTTGCGCGCATGCTCAATGCAGCAGAGCGGATGTCCATGCTTATTTCAGATCTTCTCGCCTTTTCTCGCGTTTCCACACGAGGTAAAGAGTTTGACGACGTTAATCTAGGCACCGTAGTGGATAGCATCATGGGCGATTTGGAAATCGCTATCGATGAAAAGTCTGCGCAAATAAATGTTAGCGATTTGCCGACTATTCGCGGTGACAAATCGCAATTAGAGCAGCTGTTTTTAAACTTAGTGTCTAACGCACTGAAATTTCAGAGCGAGGGAGTGAGACCTGAAGTAACGATATCTGCAAGAGACGCGACGGAAGAAGAAACGAAAGACATTCTGCTTGCTGAAGAATACGACTGGACAAAAATAACCGTATCAGACAACGGTATAGGGTTCGAGCAATCGTTTGCTGAAAAAATATTTGCCCCTTTCCAACGCCTTCACGGTAGAAGTGAATACAAAGGTACGGGTATTGGGCTTGCCGTTTGTCGTCGTATTGTAGAACGGCACAACGGTCAAATAACCGCAGTTAGTTCTCCCGGAAAAGGGGCAACGTTCTCGATAATAATACCCAAAAATAGTGAACCGTTTGGTTCTAACAACAATAATGGAGAAACACACAATGACGCGTAAACAAACTCAGCCTATCAATATTCTTATGGCGGACGATGACGAAGACGACCGCTTACTTACGGTTGACGCGCTCAATGAAAGCCGCGTTCTAAACAATCTGTTTTGTGTTGAAGATGGCGTTGAATTATTAGAGTTTCTTCGTCATGAAGGTAAATACACAGATCCTGCTTCGGCACCGCGACCTAGTCTTATTTTACTAGATTTAAACATGCCAAGAAAAGACGGTAGAGAGGCGCTGCAAGAACTGAAAAACGACCCCAAGCTTCGCAGTATCCCAGTGGTAATTCTCACAACCTCTAAAGAGGAGGAAGATATGCTACGCGGTTATGATCTAGGTTGCGCATCTTACATTACAAAACCAGTGAACTTTGAAGGATTGGTTGAACTAATGCGCGCGCTCGGACGTTACTGGATAGAGTTCGTAGAATTACCACACGAGTAAACAAATAAGGGTTAGTTGAATTTTTGACAACCCAAACATGTTACTCAATAAAGTTTCAAAAATACCCCATCGGTAAACGAGGTACTAGATGTCAGAGGTAATAAAAATTTTATTGGTAGAGGATGATGAAGATGATTACTTCTTAACCTCTGACTATCTAGCACAGTGCGAGTCACCTACGTTTGAGTTGACGTGGGTGACGAATAGCTTAGACGCAGTGGAAGCATTAAAGACACAAAGTTTCGACCTGTGTTTGTTAGATTACTTACTGGGTGCAGAGAACGCGATTGATGTATTGGGTGTTTTAAAATCTAACCAGTTCAATTTACCCGTGGTGATACTTACCGGACAATCGGATGCTACGGTGGATGAAATGGTCATGCGAGCAGGTGCCGCAGACTATTTGCAAAAATCGGAAATTGAATCACCGCGGTTTATGCGCACGATTAGATACGCCATGGTTCGTCGTGACATCGAGAACGAGCGAATTGAGCGGAACAAAGTAGAGCAAAAGAACAAGGCCAAAGATAAGTTCCTTGCGCATTTAGGGCATGAGCTGCGCACCCCCCTCACCTCTATTCTTGGCTACACCGAACTGCTTATAGACGATGCGAGAAACAGCCCTTTTCAACAAGAGTTATCTATTATCCACTCTAATGGCAAGCACCTGTTAAGCCTACTCAATGATTTGCTAGACATGTCGCGGATAATGGCAGAGAAACTTGAACTCAACATTAAGGAAGTGAACTTAAGCGCGTTTTTGACGGACATTCACTCATTAATGCGTTTGAATGCCAAAGACAAAGGACTAAGCCTTAACGTTGTTTCAAAAACAAAAATACCAGAGTTTATACACACAGATCCTACCCGCCTGCGTCAGGTATTGTTGAACCTTATTTCGAATGCCGTGAAATTTACCGACAAGGGCAGTATCACGCTTACCATCTCTCTCGACGAGCCGTCAGAAAAAGATTCGAGTCAAACACTGCTGCGATTTTCTGTAGATGATACAGGTATCGGCATGCCGCCTGATAAGCTCAGCAATATTTTTCAGCCTTTCGAACAAATAGAAGATGTAATGCGCGCCAATCATGGCGGAGCAGGACTTGGACTTGCCATTTGCAAAGAGCTTGTCACTAAACTGGGCGGCGACATTGATGTTAAGTCTCGTTTAGGAGAAGGCAGCACATTTACATTTGATATAAACCCTGGCGATGTTTCTGAACAGCCTCGTATAGATCTTGAATTAGGCCAAATTCAACCTGTCGAGTCTAGTAGCATCAATTTAAACGTGACTGGACGCGTATTAATTGTTGATGACTTGCGAGAAATTCGACGTCTAACCGGCCACCTTGTGAGTCAATCTCAAGCTGACATTAGCTACGCTGAAAATGGCGTAAAAGCACTGGAAGCCGTGTTGCAGGCGGATGAACACAACCAGCCCTTCGACCTCGTTTTAATGGATATTCATATGCCAGTGATGAATGGCATAGAAGCCCTACATGCGATTAGACGACATGGGCAGGATATCCCAGTGATAGCCGTCACAGCAGCAAGCCGCAAAGGCTTAAGAGAATCGTTAATTCGCGAAGGGTTTAACGACGTAATTGGAAAACCGATTGACCGGTTTGCACTGGCTAACTTGCTTTCGCAATACCTCCCGCCAGGTAATCACGTCACATTTACCAACGTGGAGGCACAAGTTGCAGACATGCCAATAGACAAGCCGCACGCTCCAGAGGACGAAACCGCTTATCGAGGACTTGCAGATAATGGGCAAGCAGAGCAGAAAATCCAGTCTACTGATTCAAAAGGTAATTCAGATCAGCCTGCCAATAAGCATATACTTGTGATTGAAGACGATGAGGATGCGGCGGAGCTACTACAATTGTTTCTTTCCCACTTAGGTCATACGGTCACTACTCAGTACAGCGGTGCTGAAGCATTACAGGCTGCAGAAAATCAACGTTTCGATCACATTCTTATGGATCTTACCCTTCCCGATTATAACGGTTACGACTTAGCGAGTGAGCTCAAGAAAAAGCTACCAGATGCCATCCTTACTATTGTAAGCGGCCACGAAGCGGACTCCGAAACGATGACAACTATAGGGATCAACAGTGCACTGCTCAAACCTGTCACTAAAGACGATTTAGCCTCGGTAGTGGGCTGAAAAGTTAATTATTTCGCTGCCAACCTGTACCGAATGTCGGAGGTTGAGCAGCGCATCATCAAGAGCAAGAAAATATTACAGACGTAAGACACAACAGTGTGTGAGACTTGCACATAAGCACCTCACGCAACAATAGTAAAATAAAAATAAATCATATAAAACAGTAAGATAATAATTTGGTATATCAGTTGCAGCTACCTATATGAACCTAAAATATTAAGGAGAGTATTATGGCTACACAAGCTTCAGTTAAATCGCAAACAGCTAAACATAACGATACAAACAGCGTGGCTGAGCCGAGTCACCCAGTAACGGATCAACTGAAAGATTCTCTTCATGCGTCAGTAGACAAGTTAGCAGACAGTGCAGGCATTGCGGAGGAAAACATTCGTCGCACTGCTACATCGTCTGCAGAGAACATGTCAGCGAGAAAGCGTCTGGCGCAGCAGAAATGGCAGGCGTCAAACGTACGTAAATATGCCATTGAAAACCCAGTAGCGACAGCGGGTATCGCATTCGCAGCAGGAATGTTAGTGACGTCACTTTTACGTAAGAAGTAATTCGATGACTGTACCTGATTTTCGAAGAGCAAAGTACAATTTGTGCACAGAAAATCCTTTTCGCCTGACGCCGCCCGCGGCGCAGGCGAATCTTAATGTTAAAAGCAACGGTGACAATGCTAACGCTGCATCAGCAGCCTCTGAACACTCTACGCAACACAAGTCGACGCAACAGAATTACCCCGACCCATCGTTTTCGGATATCTTCTCGGCATTCTCTGAAGCATTTACCCAGCGAAAAGCGCAGGGTTTAGCGTTTTTAGAGCTCACTAACAGTGAATTGATGCTCATTAAAAAGAGTTTCTTTGTTACAGTCTTTGCATGCTTAGCGGCATTTGCGGTGGGCACTGTATGTTGGCTCATTTTAAACATCGCTATTGGCGCTATACTTCATAGTGTGGGCGTTAGCTATGTGGTAGTTCCACTCCTGTTGTTGGTGTTTAACAGTGTTGCGGCCTTTTGTTTATTTAAACTTGCACAAAATTCATTTAATTACTTGAGCTTTAGCAGACTCATTCAAACGTGGCGACGGGTTTTCGGATAGTGAACACACTTACCATTGCGTAATAAATCACGGCCAATAATGAGGAAAAGAGATGAACATTTTTTTAAAATCGAATATGAAAGATATAGCACAGAAAGAGCATGCTTATTTTTCGCAAAAACATCATGCAGATGTTGCACTTACACAAGCAAAGAGGCAATGTAAACTGATGATGGGAAAGCCTGAAACATTGCTTGGCATCGCAACCCTTGGCGCATACAAGGGTGCGGTAGATGCAAAACCCAAAGCAAAACGCAATCAAGCCCTAATGGCAATAAGTAGGACTGCGCTATTGTCGTTATTTCAATGATCACAGTATTAAGGAATATGTGAGATGAACAACAAAAAAAATATGAAGAAAAGTCGTTTGACGCTTGCCTGTGTTGGTGTGGCGTTTAGCCTTGCAATAGTAGGTTGTTCATCGACCCCTGTAGCAGCCCCTACCCCTTATAAGTCAGCGAGTTCCAAAGCTGCCTATGGCTATTCGAGCGAAAAAATTTCTGAGAACGAATACAAGGTTCTTTTTAAGGCAACAGACAAAACTCCTGCTGATAAAGTACAGCAATATGCCCTTTACAGAGCAGCGGAAATTGCTCAAAAGCAAGGCTTTACCTATTTAGCTATTGTTAAAACCAACGTGGATAAAAAGCCAGTTGTTGCGCGAGAAGTTATGGCGAACAAGGAAGAGCCCGTGGCATTTCAAACAGACAGGCAGTGCACTATGTCAGGCTGCGATGAAGTGGCACAGCCTATGGCCGTCCCAAGCTCAAGCGACGTTGTGAAAACTCAAATTAACGACATCTACTTTACTATTGATGTAATGATGGCGAATGATAAAACGCGTCTAGGTAAAAATGCTTTTACTGTCTTAGAGGTACTATCAGAGCCTCTGGAGCCAAAAAATGGCAACTAGCTGAGCGTTTTGCCGCTCACTAATGCTCTGAAACATCAGTTTTAATAGAAATGCTTTTCAGGCCCTAGTTGCAGTTATTGAAAAGCATCGCTCAAACACATAAGCAAAACCGTAATATGGTTCAAAGCCAACAACCTGTGCAATAGTCTTTATTACTTTTCTGTTGTGGCTAGCAGTCCACAGGCTAACTGCATTCTTCACTTTTCTACAAACTTGGGCGGTGTCATATTCGTTTCTTCTTGAAAAAGTCGATGACACTGCTGCTATCACAGCCCTTTTCTCTAATTTAAAGCCTCTAATCTATAGCCTCTAGTCTATAGACTCTAATTTATAGCTGTTATCCATTCTTCTGAAGTGCTTCTTGCATTTTTAATGACCCGTTAATCTTCTATTAATGTTGTACAAAAGTCTCCGTCATCATAGCTCGCTATCATTAAACCCATAAACTGCAGAGCAGATTTATAAACCTCTAGCAACAACGTTGTAGCGGTACTGCTCTAAGCAATTGAATCAGGTAATAGCACATATTTATTTTGCAAATGACTAAGGAGTCAGGCGATGAGAAAGCTAAGCACGTTAATGACAAAAACTACTCTTGTAGCAGCTACAGTAATGTTGGTGACAGGTTGCAGTGCAGTGGCAAAACCGCAGATGGAGCATTCAGCTAGTTCGAATGTTCCGGCGTTAAAAGCTAAAGCACTCGACAACGCATTACTTTATTCCGACGAATGTATTACTGAGCGAGAAGTGGTAACGGCACAAAAGATGTGGGGCGACGGCATAGTGCGAATTGGTGCAGTATTTAGCAATGATGGTGATTACTCTGGCGAAGCCGCAGATTTCATCCAAGCTATGTATGGTTACGATTTAAGCAGCGTACTGTTTAAACCAACGCTTGCAGCTAACGACCAGTTCCGTTCAAGCTTCGATGCTGCGCTTTCATACTTTGTTGGCGGTAATGACGCTTACGAAGAGGACAAAGGCTTTGCTATAAAGCCATACACAAATGTGAAATTCGATAATGTGGGTATTATCAACAACAGCTGTCGCATGGCCGTGGCGATGGGCAACTACTTCTTTACTGATACAAAAGGTGGCGAAACGAAGGTGGAATACACGTTTGCCTATGTCAAAGATAGTGACGGCGACCTGCGTATTGTTGCTCACCAATCTTCGTTACCTTACAACCCAAACGGTAACTAGATAGGCCATTGCCCCTCCATTCTTAGGAAGTGTGAGGGGCGAAACACTCTCCCTTTGCAGGCAAGGCGTCCCTTCCCTTTCGCTTTGCCTCTTTTTTATTTTCAACGAGAAAAACTATGTGCGCAAAACGAATTATGACGCGTTGCGTCTTACTACTTGCGATGGCGATGACAGCCGGCGTTAAGTCACACGCCGAGTCAGATTTTCAATCTTGGAATGCCCTCGCACTCACTGGAAATGCCGATGATAAAGGTAAATGGCAATTTTGGTTTGACGGTCATTTACGCTTTAAAGACGACGCATCTCGGCTAGGCGTTTCTATCGTTCGTCCCGGTGTCGGCTATAAACTTTCAAGCGATACGACCTTGTGGCTGGGTGTTGCAAGAGTAACGATAGACTCAGACAGCGGTTCAATTGAAGAAGACAGGGTGTGGCAGCAAGCCACGTATTCATTAAGCAAATTTATGGGCGGTACCATTTCAGGTAGAAGTCGTTTGGAGCAGCGATTCAGGAGCGATGAAGGCGATGATACAGGCTATAGGTTTAGACAATTTATACGGTGGTCGAAACCTTTAAATGAGCAATGGTCAATAGTCGTGTGGGACGAGGTATTTTGGGCTTTGAACGACACAGACTGGGGCCAAAATAGCGGGTTTGATCAAAATAGACTTTACGTGGGACCGGCCTATCACCTCAACAAGAAATGGCGCGTCGAGATGGGATACTTACATAATCATATTGCGTCGCCAGGCGCCAATTCAGACGCCATAACAAACCACAACCTTGCTCTCACATTCTTCGGAAGCTGGTAAGAATCAAAAAATAACTCCAGCCAAAGGCCCTTAACACACAAAGAGTAAAGTTGGGTGACTAGGGCCTTACTCAATCATGTAAAAAATGCATTCGTACGTGTAATCGTGACGTTAATTGCCTGCAGATACGGCCTGACAACCAGAGAAAAATTAAATTATATCAATATATTTCAATAACTTAAAAAAACAGGCACAAAGATAGCATTAGTTAAAGTGAAAGTAACGGAAGCAATACGAGGATTTAGTTATGTTAGGTTGGGCAATCACATTTTTTATCATCGCCATTATTGCAGCAGTTTTTGGTTTTGGAGGCATCGCAGGTGCAGCAACAGGTATCGCACAGTTTCTTTTCTTTGTGTTTATCGCGTTGCTCGTAATCTCACTTATCGCAAATGCGTTACGTGGTAGAGCACCAAGAGCCTAAGAGTTAGAAGTATTTTAATAGGAAAAAGGAGTAAGGATATGTTTTCATTTAAAAACTTATCAAAGGTACTAGTAGCATCAGCATTTGCACTATCACTAGCAGCTTGCGGTGACGGTGAAGCGGAAGACGCAGGCGAAGAGCTAGACGAAATTGTTACCGATGCAGGTAATGCCGTTGAAGACGCTTGTGAAGATGTGAAAGAAGGCGTAGACGCTGAAGATAAAGACTGTTAATCACGTTTTTATCAAAAAAGGGCCAGACAATTGTCTGGCCCTTTTTGTGTTTACAGTCGACGTGGTTTGACCTAACTGGTTAGTTAAGACACTTCTTCACCACCTAACTCACGAGCAAGATCGTCTAGTGTAGATAGCGTCGAATCAAATTCACCTACGCCGTAACGGTATTTTACACTCACGTGATGATCCGTACGCCCGAACTTCACTCTTAACCCTTCTGCGTCAATATGCTTCACGGTATTCAAAAAGCGATAGGCAGACATTTCTGTTTCAAATTGAAACTCAACACTGTTTTCCATTTAGGCTTTCCGTTTAAGCAACAATTTCAGGATGAGTATCAATAACTGAAACAACTCGTTGCAGCAAATGGTTATCTTCTTCGCTTATCGAGTCGTATGATAACCAGTCAGCAAGAATGTCGGGAGCTGTTGCCGCTTCGCCTTGTTCCAACTTAGATGTCATCATTTGTAGCTGTACGCTAGAGCGTATAGATGCGTCTGCATCTGGGCTTGGCATACCAGTTGCGACTTCTAATGCTACCGTCAACCATTGTCTATCGTGCTGAGTTGTTTTATTTCCAGTTGACTGACCCAATACGCTTGACCAACGCTTCCCTAACGTTTCCGCTAGAGATTGCTCATCACCACTTCCCTCACCTACACTTAGCTGTAGTAAAGAAATCAGAGCCTGAGCTCGCGCCAATCGGGCTTGAGATTGTGCATTTTTCGCTTGCGCCGCGCGCTTACTTTCAAGTGAATCAATCTTTTTATCTACTTTCGTACGTTGCGCTTTAGGCAAGTCGGTTAACTGAGCGCGAACGTCGCTTATTGATTGACTGAACGTTACATCATCGCTGTTGATGTCAACAGCTTCCACTTGCTTGAGTAGCGAATCTACTAACGCGTTAAATGCATTATTCTGTACTTTCCGCTCGGCTTTTAAACGTTCAAATACGGTGTCATTGGCAGCTTTAAATTCTGCCCACAACTTACTCTCTTCACGTTTACCTGCATGGCCTATTTGCTTCCACTGGCTTTGCAATTGCTGAGCTTTGTCGGCAGCGCCAGCAACATCTTCTACCGTAGCAAGTTGACAAGCTTGGGTGACTAACGCACGCTTTTGGGCTTGGTTGTCGCTTTGCCATTTATTTACTTTAGCCTGAATGGGCGATGATACCGCCTTCCATTCTTGCTTCAGCTGTTCATAAATTTCACGTTCAACCTGACCTGCAGCGTGCCACTGTTTAGACACTCTATCGAAAACTTTCACTAACTCGGCTTCCGGCATGTTAATGTCCATTGCCTTAACGGTAGCGATAATCGACATACGCTGTTCACGCGCAGCAGCCCGCTGTGCATCTAACTTCGCGTAATGCGCTCTACAAGGCTCGAAGGCCTTTTCAAGTGCATCATCAAATTGCTGCTGTAACAACGCGTCATCACTACTTTCTTCACTCGTTGACGATGACGGTGTTAGTGATAACCATTGCTTACGCAGATACTTAATGGCCTCACTTCTTTGCTTAATATTTTCTGCATCAGCGCTGGCTAACGCTTTTGCTTCTTCTACAAGAGCGGGTTTGCGCGGCGCAGCAAGGTAATCCTGCCATCCTTCTAAGCGCGACACATCACCAGCGGTCTTTTCAAAACGCTTCTCTACATACTTTTTCGCTGAACCAGGAAGCGCAGCATAACTTTCCTGAAGCTTTGCAAATTTTGAAATAGCAACGCGGAATTTACCCTGAGCAATTAAGTTATCGATAACGCTAATGTGCTTTCTAATGTGTTTTACTTGCTCATTTTCTTTGGATTTTTGAGCACGCTCTTTGGCATTTACACTGCTTGTCGCTGCGTTGAAACGTTTAGACAACGCCTTAGGAATGGCATCGATTTCGCGACTAAGCGCTTTATACGCTTGACGTGCTTCGTCAAACTCCGCTTTAAGAGCCACTACACTACTGCTTTGCAATGCGTCGCCACCATTTACCTGACTCAAATCCTCAGTCGATGCGCTAGCTTCTTCAACGCTCACATCACGGGTATCTTTGTCCGACTCGCTATCGCTTGCCGAAACGATCTTAGCGGCAATGTCTTCGAGCGCCTGAAGTTTTATCAGTAGCTTTTGGCCGTATTGCTGCTGCATAGAGAAGCGATCAAGCTGGTCGTTTAGTTCGTCGACAGAGCGCTTAATCTGTGTAATTCGCTTATCAGTTGCAGATTCATCATCGAGACGCGCTAGCTGTTCGAGCGTTGCTTCAACACCGCGCACGCTTTCATTAACCGTAGCAACATCAGCAAGCGTCGCTTCACAAAGCCTGTTATTGTACAACCAAGCTACCTGCTCCTTGGCATAAGTAAGCTGCTGTTCGCACAATGCTCTGGTATTAGCACGTTGCGACGCTTGTTGCTTCTCTTCCCATGCTGGGCGGATACGGCTTAAATATCGCTCGAGCTGCTCACCAATACGCGCGCGCTTTTCTTCATAATCAGCGCGTTCTTCTGAAGTGAGTAAGTCAATTTGAGCAAACAGCCCAGTCAATTCGCTCTCAAGTTCGTTGCGCTTTTCATCAATGGTTTCTACATCTGATTTGTCGAGTAAAGCCTGATATTTTGAAAGTCCCAGAGTGAGCTGCTTTTTAAGCTCCACTGGGCGCTTTGCAGCCTCTTTGATAGCATCAATACGTGCATTAATCTGCTTTGTAAGCGCATCATCTAACACTTTCTTAGCTAGTTTCTGTAAATCTGATACGTCTGAATGGGCGTTTATTAGATGGGTTTGCAGTTGGGGACTTGCGCCTTCTAAAAAAACAAACTGGGTGAAAGATGGCTTCGCTACTTTTTCGATTAGCGCGTTAGCTAGCGCATCATCTTGTAAGAGCGTAGGCTCTTTCTTCGACATTTGCGGTACTAACTGCACTACCAAATCGGCGTTGGCTGTTTCAGTTAAAAAAGAGAATATCTCTTGGCGGGAGAGTGTGACAC
>NZ_JACSOE010000076.1:0-17240 GCF_014349115.1 Alteromonas sp. BZK5
CATTCAACGCAGTATAGATGGCACAAAGGCGCTGCCCGAAGGGGTCGTTATGGAAGCCTTTTACTCTTTGTCACAGTCCTTTAACTTAGCCCGCTAGGCCTGCAGGACTGTTTCGCGATTAAAAGGCTTCCATTTAGACCAAAATTCGTACACCAAAGGTCAACAGGCCCTAGGACGTGTCGGCCTAATTTATTAAAGCCTAGACCACATTCAGCCACTTGTATTAAAGCGTGGCGAGTTTTTCGACGCTGCTGCGCTATTTTTTTCATATTTACTCTGCAAAAAACAGTAGATAAAGGTCTAATTTTTTAGTCGAGAAATTTTGAATGGTATTGTGTAACTTTATCTGTAAGCCATTTTGTAAATACCTGAAAGCGTGCTTGAGAATGAGTTTCTTTGTGTGTGGCCAGCCAGAATGTACGCTTAATGTGAATCTCGTTTTCAATGAGTCGAACTAAGCCTGGCTGAGTTTCAGCCATAAATTTAGGTAAAATGCCTACCCCTGCGCCATTTACAAGCATTTGATATTGCGCATTAATACTGGTGCTGCGAAGCGCACTTAACTGTGACAAAGCAGTCTCTTCAATGAACTTTAATTGAGGAGCGTAAACCAAATCGGGCACGTAACTCACTAAATTGAAGGCGGTGAGCTCTTGTAATGTTCGTGGTTCGTTGTCGCTGATAAGGGACTGGTGGGTATAAAGATAGAGGTTATAGTCAGTTAATTTTTGTGTAACCAGCAAGCCTTTACTGGGCTTTTCTAACAAGATAGCCATATCGGCTTCTCGTTTGTTCAGGTTTAAAAAGCCGCTGGTTGCCACAAGCTCAATACTGATCCCCGGATACTGCTTTTTAAAATCGGGTAGTAAAGGCGCTAAAAACCAGCTACCGAAACCTTCAGAAACACTCACTCTGATCGTACCTGCCAAATGCGAGCGTTCATCACCTAATTCATTTTGTGCCTCTAGAAAGTAATGCTCTGCTTTTTCAATATACGTAACTAACTCACTGCCATGGGTGGTAAGCACATACCCCTTTTTAGTTAGCTCGAACAACTTGCAATTTAATGAGTCCTCCAGTTTTTTTACACGACGAATTAATGTCGTAGGGTCTACCTTCAAGCCTTTAGCTGCAATAGCTACACGACCATTTCTTGCCAAACCAAGAAACAAACGCATGTCGTCCCAATTCACTTAAACACCTGCATTTTTACAGCACCATACTGCAAGTATATGTATTGTCTTTGCAAACACAAGGTTTCAATATTGTTAAAAATCACAGGAGCTATGTCATGAGAAAGATTGTTCACTTTATTGCAGGTAAAGATTTTGAGGATAGCAGCGAAAATACCGCGTCGGTATTTGCGCCCAACACAGGTGAAGTTCAGGCTGAAGTAAGCTTGGCTAACACTTCAACTTTGGCCTATGCAATTGAAACAGCCCAAGCTGCACAGGTTGAGTGGGCAGCAACAAATCCTCAACGACGCGCTCGTGTTATGTTCAAGTTTAAAGAGTTGGTTGAAGCAAACCGCGATCGCTTAGCGGCACTATTATCAAGCGAGCACGGTAAAGTGTTGGTTGATGCGCAAGGTGATATTCAGCGTGGCCTTGAAGTTATCGAGTTTGCCTGTGGAATCCCTCATGCACAAAAAGGTGAATATACCGAAGGCGCAGGCCCAGGAATCGATGTGTACTCCATGCGCCAAGCACTTGGTGTAGTGGCAGGTATTACGCCATTTAACTTCCCGGCCATGATCCCAATGTGGATGTTCGGTGTGGCAATTGCCTGCGGTAACGCGTTCATTTTAAAGCCATCAGAGCGCGATCCGTCAGTACCTGTTGAACTGGCAAAGCTTATGATTGAAGCAGGCCTTCCTGCAGGTGTACTTAACGTTGTACACGGTAACAAAGAAGTGGTTGATGGTATTTTAGATCATCAAACTATTAAGGCGGTGAGCTTTGTAGGCTCTTCTGATATCGCTAATTACGTGTACGAGCGTGGCGCTCGTGCAGGTAAGCGCGTTCAAGCTATGGGCGGCGCGAAAAACCACGGCATTGTAATGCCTGATGCAGATCTAGATCAGGTGGTAACCGACTTAGTTGGTGCTGCATACGGCAGTGCCGGTGAACGCTGTATGGCGCTACCGGTTGTCGTTCCAGTGGGCGATGAAACCGCAGAGAAACTGAAAGCCAAGCTTATTCCGGCTATTAAAGACATTATGGTAAGTCATAGTGAAGATCCTAACGCTCATTATGGCCCTGTGGTTACTGCTGCTCACAAAGAGCGCGTTGAAGGCTATATCGACCTTTGCATAGAAGAAGGTGCTGAGCTCGTTTACGACGGCAGAACCAGTCAGATCCCAGACGACAGTCAAGGCTACTTCATCGGCCCAACGTTCTTTGACCACGTGACCAAAGACATGCGTTCATACCAAGAAGAGATTTTTGGTCCAGTGCTTCAAATGGTGCGCGCGAAAGATTTCAACGAAGCAGTTAACTTAGCAAGTGACCATCAATACGGTAACGGTGTTGCTATGTACACCCGTAACGGCCATGCGGCACGCGAATTTGCGCAACGTGTAAACGTGGGCATGGTAGGGATTAATGTACCTATTCCTGTGCCAGTTGCTTACCACACCTTTGGGGGCTGGAAGCGCTCTGCATTTGGTGATACCAACCAGCACGGTATGGAAGGAGTGAAATTCTGGACCAAGGTTAAGACCATTACGCAGCGCTGGCCTGATGGCTCAGATACGAACGACAACGCCTTTGTTATTCCAACCATGGGCTAAGTGAGGAGACTATTATGACCACAGTTGCATTTATTGGCCTAGGTAATATGGGCTCGGGGATGGCAGATAACCTGGTTAAGAACGATTACAACGTATTGGCTTTTGACTTAAGCGAAGCGGCACTGGCCAAAGCCAAAGAAGCAGGCTGCACTATTGCGCAAAGTACCGAGCAAGCTGCTGCTGAGGCCGACATCGTTATCACTATGTTACCAGCAGGCAAGCACGTAAAAGATATCTATTCAAATCAGATCTTGGCTTCTGTCCGCGAAGGCACCTTGCTTATTGATTGCTCCACCATCGACGTAGAAACGGCGAAGAGTGTGTCAGAATTGGCAGAGAAAAAAGGCCTTAAAATGCTGGATGCGCCGGTTTCTGGTGGTGTTGCAGCGGCTGCGGGCGGCACACTCACGTTTATGGTGGGTGGCGACGCTGATGCCTTTGACAAAGCCCATGGTGTGCTTAGCGCAATGGGCAAAAAAATCGTCCATGCGGGCGGCCATGGCGCGGGACAAGCAGCAAAGATTTGTAACAACATGTTACTTGGCGCGACCATGATTGCGACGTGTGAAAGCTTCCAGCTGGCACAAAAACTTGGCTTAGATGCGCAAGTGTTCTTCGATATCGCGTCAAATGCCTCGGGACAAACATGGTCAATGACCACCTACTGCCCTGTAAAAGGTGTAGGGCCACAAAGCCCTGCTGATAACGATTTTGCTGGCGGTTTCGCTTCTGCGCTTATGCTCAAAGATTTGGGGCTGGCCATGCAGGGCGCGAAGGGCGTCAACGCGCAAGTACCTATGGGTGAGCTTGCTGCAAAGTGGTTTGAAATGCATTGCGAAGAAGGCAATGCAGGGATGGATTTTTCTTCAATAATCAACCGATTAGCGTAAGAGAAAACCAACAGTTCTCCGACGGCTACTTTCCCTCAGAAGAGGTGGCCTTCTTACTGAGCGAGTAAAGGATTTTACTCGCTCTTTTTTTATCTTTTCCCTACCTATCCCGCTTGTTTTTGCGCTGTTGTTACCTCGCTAGCTCCCTTACCAAGCGGAATTATTCCTTTGTTATTTGGTATTCCCTTTTCATCATCCAGAAGCCATTTTTAGGTGGCTTATTCGTTCTCACTCACATAGTTAAAACGAGCCAATTCGGCGTTCGGTCTACATATTGCAGTCCCGTATTTAGCCTAAGAAATTTACACTGCATTAAAGGGCTAAATTTTATACACCCTTATGCAAAGCGATACTTTTATAACCGAGAAAATATTATACGTTTTAATGACTTACTTAATTCACTAAGCAATTTCACTAAACACATTGGTTCTCTTTATCGCTCACTTAGAGCGCGCTTTGAGAAACAGAGTGTCGCTAATTTCTAACGTTCAATTTCCTAAATTCAGTAAGTAAAAATAAAAGGAACACACTATGAAAAAGCGTATTGTTGCCGCTTCGACGGCAATTGTAGCTATTGGTTGTATTTTCGCCTTTATCGATACAGCCCCCTCGGGCAAAAAAGAGGTAGCAGCGGCGAATGCTGAGACAAAACCTGTTGGTAAAGAAAGCGCTATTGAAAGGCAACGAAACGGCAAAGTGTTATCGACCGGTGTCGATAACTTCAAACCCAAAAATGAAGCCGAGCTAAAAGCTCAGGCTACAACTACTACTAACGGTAAATCAGAGAAAGACACCATCGTCTGGACAACATCAGAAGATGGCAAAAAGGTACTTGAAGCAGAAGGCTATATTCCCGCTGACGTAACCGATGAAGCTTACATTGAGCTTGATCGTGAAGAATTAATGACGGTAGAAGTTGGCGAGTATCTCGATTTATACATCCCACAGTTTGGTGGCAGTTACACCGGTGAAGTTGACCACGTTATCACTCACCCAAACGGCGATCGTACCGTAGAGGCCCACATCCCAGGTGCAGGCTCTCTCTACGCCGCCGTTATAACGCTTGGCGAAAACGCCACCTACGGAAACTTAGCCACGCCTCGCGACGTGTTTGTGCTTGAGGGCAATGATAAATACGCGTGGATCGCACCAAAGTCTTCAATGATGCAAAACCACATCGAACGTGAACCCGACAGCGAACGCCCGCTTAGCGACGACAACGCTGAAGAAGTCTTCGATCTCGGCCAAAACTAATCCCCTAGTGCCTGTTGAGCTTCACAGGAAATTCAACAAGCTCAAATAAAACAACAAGAAGGAAATAAAAATGAAACACACATTTAAGTGTTTAACGGCAATGGCAGTTTCACTGCTTTGTGCAACATCAGTAACAGCAGCCACCATCGATGTAATGGTGCTTTACACCCAACCTGCTGCAAATAATGTGTCTAATATCGACACTAAAATTAACCAATACATCTCACACGCCAACCGTGTTTATCAAAATAATGCGGTAGATCTACAGTTGCGTTTAGTAGGCGCTCAGTCTTCTGCTGCTACATCTAGCGACCTTCAACCTACCGAAAGTGCGCTAGACTTGTTAACTGATAGCAGTGGTGTGCAAAACGCACGATCTTCAAACGGCGCAGACATGGTTGTGCTTTTAGGTAATCGTGAAAACATTTATGAAGGCGGTCAGCTAGTGGGTTACGTGTGCGGCATTGGCTGGGTAGGTCAAGGCAACAACGGTACACTGTACTCTAGCTCGCAAAGCCGCATGTACAGCATCAGCGCCGTTGATTGCGGTCTGTCCACATTTGTTCATGAACTCGGTCACAACATGGGCTTAGGCCACTCTGTTCGCCAAGGTTCAGTAGGCGGTGTATATGATGATGGTATCGGTCACGGCGTTGATAATAACTTCTCAACTATCATGGCCTATCCTCAGGCGTTCGGTAGTGCCACCCAGCTAGACTATTTCTCTGACCCTTACTGGTCAGGTTGTAATGGCCAAGCCTGTGGCGTTGAAAACGAATCTAATGCTTACCGCGCAGTAAATGCGGTTATTAACCAAATTGCTAACTACTTCTAAGTAAGTAATTAATTAGGGGATAAATAAGGGAAAGCAGCCTTGCTTTCCCTTCTACCTAACCCCCTGCGGATTGTTTACTCTTTAGGCTGCGTCAACATGTCATCATACGCATCCATTTCCCAAGGCAGTTCGCCTGGGCTGGTATCGAGGAAGTGCAGATAACTTTCGAACTGATCTAAGATGTCCTTAGTAATACTCTCTTTGTCATATCCGTAAATATCGTAAGCTTGCCCTCCGCGGCGAAGGAACACTTCAGCGCGAAAATATTTTTCCGACTCGTCTTCTTCTGAACGCAGCTCTGCGTAGCTAAACCCCGGCACTAAATATTCAGTCATACGAATATCGTAGATAAAGTCCATGTGATCGTGACGCTCAACAGTGAAGGTGGCCCTTCCCGTTTCCTCATCAAGCTTAACAAACGCCTCCCACTCTCGCGCTTTCAAAGCAGCCTGTACGTCTTTCATCGCTGCAATCACAGTTTTATCAATAAACTCATGCACCTCATTTCGGCTTGGGTAATCTACCATTGCTGCCAGTCGGCCTTTTAGGCTAGTCGAGCGACCGTGGTTTCTATTAAGCGTATTCGCCTTCAAACTGTTGTTTCGGTAGCCTTCAATGACTAGCGCACGCCATAGACCTGCTGCAGACGCTAGCATAATGAAGGCGAATGGTAAGGCGCTCGCAATGGTCATCGTTTGCAGGGCATTCAGCCCGCCAGCCAACAGCAACACTGCAGCAACGGTTCCTTCCAGACACGCCCAAAAGATACGCTGCCAAACCGGGCTTTCTTCTTTACCACCAGAAGCAAGAGAATCGATAACCAGCGACCCAGAATCTGATGACGTCACGAAGAACGTGATGATCAATAACACGGTCAAGCCTGACATGATTGACGCGCCAGGTAGCAAGTCATAGAGCTTAAATAAGGCAACAGCTTCGTTTTCCTGCACATCGCTAATGAGTGTAGTAACACCTTGGTTCATAATGGCATTTAGCGCGGTGTCGCCAAACACGGAAAACCAAAGGAAGGTGAACATGGTAGGTACAAGCATTACACCAAAAACAAACTGCCTAATGGTTCTACCTCGACTTATTTTGGCGATAAACATGCCTACAAACGGCGCCCAAGCGATGGTCCAGCCAAAAATAAACAGCGTCCAGTTCCCAATCCAATCGCTACGACTATAGGCCTGAAGATTAAAGGTGCGCTCAATGATGCCGTTGATATAACTTCCCGTGTTCTGTAAAAAGGTTTCTAAAATATGTACCGTTTCTCCGAAGATAAAAACGATACTCATAAGCGATACAGCCAGAACCATATTAAGAATTGATAGCCTTTTAATGCCCTTATCCATGCCCGCGACAACCGATATTGTTGCGGCAATGGTTACGATCGCAATGGTGCCTACCTGCACCATGATATCAATGGGGATATCGCCGGAAAGATAGTTAAGCCCTGCATTAATCTGTGTAACGGATAGCCCGAGCGTAGTGGCGATACCAAATAGTGTACCGAGAATGGCAAATACATCTACCGCGTGACCTATAGGGCCATAAATTTTATCCCCTATCAGTGGATACAAAGCTGAACGTATAGACAAGGGCAAGCCATGTCGAAAAGCAAAATAGGCAAGAACCAAACCGACTAGCCCGTAGATCGCCCAGATGTGAAAACCCCAATGAAAAAATGCGATTTGCATGGCTTGTTTCGCCGCATCAACAGTTTCAGCTGCTCCTGCAGGCGGTGAAGAATAGTGTAGAACAGGCTCTGCTACGCCAAAGTAGAGCAGCGCTACGCCGTAGCCTGCTGAGAACAACATAGAAAACCATTCGGGAAAGCTATATTGAGGCTCTGCATGATCGGGCCCCAACTTTATGTTTCCCCAGCTAGATGATGCTACCGATACAATGAATACCAAAAAAATAGCGACCGACAACATGTAAAACCAACCAAAGGTTTCTGTAATCCATGCCAATGTACTGTCGAAGGCCTCACCGGCAAGTTCGGGGTCGCTGATGGTTCCGATCACCAGAAGCAAAATAATGACGACGGCGGGGAGAAATACAGGAAGAAGAATGGTGGAGTTGTTTACTTGGCCTTTCATAGCAAATCCCTTTTCACTGACAGGAAAGTTGAAACCCTGCGAAAACTTAAAAGCTGTTTTTTTCTACTAGTGAGGATTTGCTTTGGTTCAGATAATTACCCAGATATATTCTTTTCTTGGCGCTACAGACCGTGATTTCAAGTAAATAAGACGCTCCAAGCGGCAACGACCTGCTTTGGAACAAGAGATTAAATGGCTTGATTGCCGCTAGCGTATCAAAAATAATCAGACATAGATAAATAGCGCTGCCTGATATGTTCAATTAACAGCTTAATTTTTCGAGATGGCTGGCGGCTGTAAGGATAAACGGCATAAACGCCTAACACCTTACCTACCCGCTCTGGAAACAAATCGACCAGTGTTCCATTACATAAATCTTCGAATACCAAACATTTAGGTACGTAGGCAATACCTCTACCAGCAAGAGCTGCTTTGCGAAGCGCCCCTGCGTTGTCACTTGAAAATGCGCCATCTACGGTGATGGTGTAACTGCCTTGAGACGACGTAAACTCCCACTCCCTTGCGCCGGATGTGTGGTAGGAATACAACAAACAGTTGTGAAAGCTCAAATCCTCTGGTGCTTTGGGCCTGCCTTTTCGTCTAATGTAATCCGGCGATGTGCAAACCACCCAATGGGAATCTAAAAAGTGCCGCGCGATCAGACTTGAGTCTTCCAAATATCCCGTTCGAATAACAAGATCAAACCCTTCCTCGACTAGATTTACAAATCGATTATCCAGAGACATATCAACGCTTAGCCCTGGATGAAGTGTACAAAACTCAGCTACCGCATCGGCTAACAGTAAATCGCCCGAAATCGTTGGAACCGACATTTTAATGTGTCCGGATATTTGTTCACTGTATCCAGAAATTGTGTCGATAGCTTCCTGCGTGGACGCCTTTACATTCATGGCGCCTTGCTTCAAAGCTTGACCCGCTTCGGTAAGCGTGAGTTTGCGAGTAGTGCGATACAAAAGCTGCGTTCCCAGCTCTTTTTCAAGCTTTGCTATTCGCTTACTGACTACCGAGTTGGTAATGTTGTTCGCCTCTGCCACTTTGCTAAAACTGCCCATCTCCGCAATTTGTGCAAAGAGAATTAAATCGTCTGCTCTCACGTTATTACTTCACTTTTGGAAAAGATAAATTTCATTGTTGCCGTATATCCCTAAGGCGAGAAACGTTATATTTTTATCAAGTTAATTACAATCGATTAAAGACATGATTATTTCATCGCCGACTGATTATCGACGCGCTGCGCAAAAAATATTACCGCCGTTCCTATTTCACTACATTGATGGTGGTGCCTATCGAGAGCATACACTTAAACGCAATGAAACTGACTTGGCTGACATTGCATTAAAGCAGCAAGTGCTGAGAAATATGTCGTCGCTTGACCTTTCTACAACGGTCTTTGGTGAACAATTGGCTTTACCTATTGCCCTTGCTCCCGTGGGATTAACCGGAATGTATGCGCGACGTGGTGAAGTGCAAGCCGCTAAAGCGGCAGCAAACAAAGGCATACCGTTTACCATGTCGACGGTGTCAGTATGTCCTATTGAAGAAGTCGCACCAGCCATTGAACGTCCAATGTGGTTTCAGCTCTATGTGCTTCGCGATCGCGGCTTTATGAAGAATGTTCTGGAGCGCGCCAAAGCAGCGGGTGTAACAACGTTGGTTTTTACCGTAGATATGCCTGTACCAGGGGCTCGCTATCGCGATAAACACTCCGGTATGAGTGGGCCATTTGCTGCAAGCCGTCGCGTACTGCAAGCGATGACTCATCCTCGTTGGGCATTTGATGTAGGCGTATTCGGTAAGCCTCATGATCTTGGCAATATTTCTACTTATCGTGGCGAACCGACCCAGTTGGAAGACTATATTGGCTGGTTGGGCGCCAATTTCGATCCGTCTATCAGTTGGAAAGACTTAGAATGGATCAGAGAGTTTTGGGACGGCCCAATGATTATCAAAGGCATTTTAACTGAACAAGATGCCAAAGATGCGCTGAGTTTTGGCGCAGAAGGCATTGTAGTATCCAATCACGGCGGTCGTCAGCTAGATGGCGTGCTTTCTACCGCTAAGGCTCTTCCAGCGATTGCTAGCGCGGTGAAAGGCGATCTAAGTATTTTCGTAGACTCAGGTATTCGTAACGGCTTGGACGTGGTGAGAATGCTGGCATTAGGTGCCGATTGTACTTTACTAGGGCGCTCTTTTATTTATGCACTTGCTGCTGAAGGCCAACAAGGGGTAGAGAACTTACTCGATCTGTACAAACAGGAAATGCATGTCGCGATGACACTATGCGGTGCAAAATCAGTCAGTGAACTTAACCTCGACTCTCTCGCTTTTTAGTATCGCTGGCACCAAGGCCACTAAAAAGACCCCCAGTAATTGGATAGTCCAACTATTGGGGGTCACTTCATTTTTTATGGCTCTTTTATCAATGCACAAGTGGCTGGAAGCGTAATTTGCGCTTAATGATGCCCACCACAACAACTTCCATCATGCTCAGCCCAATTTTTAAGTTTGGTGGTTTTGCCTATTCCCGGGTTAAAACTATTGGTTGGGTCTAATTCTCGGTAAAAGTTTTTCAGCGCATCTTTTGCAAAGTACTCGTGTCCCACATTGTGCTCTGCTGGATATTCAGCGCTTCTCGCATCAAAAGTTTCCAGAATTTTACCCTTTAACAATTTGGCATCCGCCCCTTTTTTCAACACGTAATTCTGGTGCATTACGTGGCAGAATAAATGGCCGTAATACAGTTTTGTGTCTATCTGGTCGTCTATTTCTTTAGGCAGCACTTCAAACCAGTCGGGATCGTTGCGGCGAAGTGCAACATCGATGGTCATCATAGCGCCCACGTCTTTGCTGTGCATCACGTGGTAACGACCTATCGCGCCACCAGCAACAAAGCGATGCAAAATAGCCTTATCAGCTTCTTCTTCTGTACACTCAAAATAACTACCTTCATTGGTTTTAAAGAAAGCATCAAGGTAGGCTTTGGCCTCATCTACCCCGTCGTTGCTCATCTCCAATATCCAATGATGCTGATACTTGTCTCTGTACTCTTCCATTCGCTTAGGCAAGTGGTTAGGAAAAACGTAGCTCATATACTGCATAACGCGATCTGACATTTTGTTGGGTAAGAAGCCCAGCTTGTCAGTAAATGCGTCAAATTTGCGCTTAAATGCAAAAAGCTTAGGAATAAATTTGGCGCCAAGCTTGCTGATAACGATAAACATATCTTTACCGTATTTCTTGGATACGTCGTAGCAGTCACGATGAAGGTACTCACCCGAGTCAGGCAAGTTCTTGAAAGTAGAAAGTATGTCGCGACGCACTTTGGTAAACACAGCGGCGTCGTTAGACCCCACATAAAATACCTGTTTTTTCTCAGGAATAGGAAAGGTGTCTAGCCTCACTGCGAACACGGCAAGCTTACCCGCACAGCCTGAAGCTTCATGAAGTCTTCTGCCGTCATTGTTGAAGCGCGAAGGTGTGTCTGAATCAACGTCTCGAACTCGTTCATCATACTCGTTGTCTGATGCACGAGCGTCAGGGTGCTGAACATCAACTTCTTTGTAACGTTTGTTCTCAAGATTATTCAGAATTTCTTCTGGCTCACTACCTAGGTTAATCCCCAGATTGTTTACCAAAGATAGATTGCCATTGACGTCAATTTGGGCAAAAAGCGCTAGTTCAGTATAGGCAGGGCCTCGCTTGACCAAAGCGCCACCTGAATTGTTGCATATCCCCCCCACGATCGATGCGCCAATACATGAAGAACCTATCACAGAGTGAGGTTCGCGACCATAAGGCGCAAGCGTCTCTTCCAATCCAAACAAGGTGCTCCCAGCCAAGCCAACGATCTGCTTTCCATTGTCGACTAACTGAATATCATCAATACGCATAGTACTGATAATAACGAGAGGCCTGTCGTAATCTTTACCATCTGGCGTAGAGCCGCCTGTTAACCCTGTATTGGCCGCCTGCATTATAACCGCAACATCGGCTTCAACACACAGCTTTAGCACTCGCCAAATTTCGACAAGCGTTCCTGGGCGCACTACCGCAAGCGCTTCGCCCACACCAAAACGAAACCCTTTAGTGTAAGGCTGCTTCTTCGCTTTATCAGTTAACAAATAGGCCTGCCCTACTACATCGCGCATTGATGCAATCAAAGACTGAGTGTCAACGTTTACGGTCATGGTTCTCTCTGTGTGTTGAAATAATGGAAGGAATGACTTGGTGTTGAACTATACACTAACACCATTATTAACAAAGGGGGTAAGCCGCTTTTATCGAGATAATTTACTTATATTTAATTCGTTGAACACTTAGAGGCTCTAGCATTTAAGCAAAACTTACAGGCGCTTTTCGCTGTTACATTTTGTTACGCTTTGGCGGAGCAAGTTAGACCAGAGGAGTATTGTAAAGCCAATGTATAGTTCGTAAAGTTGATAGACACGAAAAGGAGCTTTCATGTCACATCAAGCGTTCGTTTTAACAAGAAAAAGTTTTTCAGAAAATACTAAACAGGATGGGGCTCACGAACGATTCCTAAGTATTTTGCCGTCATGTGGATTTGTCGTCTCAACCGGTGCGATTCATCCACCTCGAAGCGTGCTTAATAACACCTATACCTTCTTTATCGATGCGCAGTATTGTGACTCTGCCACTATGCTCAACTTGCCTGTAGTCAACGATAATCCAGAGTTGAACAAAGTCATTTTCAACGTGCCAGAGTCTGACGTCGATTTTCATTATGCGGCATTACAACATGGTATTAACGGTATTTTCCATATTGAAGATAGCTTAGAACTTCTGGTTCGCGGTGTTCAACAAGTTCAGGCGGGCAACAAATGGTTCAGTCGCGAGATTATGAGTCGCTATATTGATGCCAACCTAGTGTCTAAACCAAAACCCGTTGCTGCACTTCAATCGTCACATACTGTGCTGACCAAGAGGGAATTATCCATCACACGCAAAATTGCAGATGGTGCCCAAAATCAGGAGATTGCAGACTGCTTACACATCAGCGTAAATACGGTGAAAACTCACGTTTACAGCATATTTAGAAAGACGGACTGCCGAAATCGCGTTGAGCTTATAAAGTGGTTCGATCATCAGTTTAGCCAACCACAACGAGTAAGTATCTAAACTGATAATCCATTGAATCTAATTGCGTATGGCGTCTACGCTTTCGCGCGCCATACGCCTTTCTCCATTCCTTGTAGCACCAACTCCGTCACCGCTTTTTCTATGCTTTGTTTAACGCACTCGAACATGGGTTCATTAGTCGTGTAGCCCGTTTCTGCTTCAAGCAAGCGCTTAAGCGAAACATACCTAAACAGGCCTGCTCTCACCTCCTGGCTTAGTACTTTCTTAGATGTTGAAACCGACACCAGTACTTGGCCTGTTCTCACATCAACTGCACGCATGTAAATGGAAATTTGATCTTCCCTAAACAGCTCACTCGCTCCAATGCCAAAGTACTCTACACCAGCGCCGCCGGTACGAATGTTGGTATCGTAGCTAATTATCCCACCTTCTATAATAATTCTAGCTGTAGTGAGTGGCGGTAAATCGCCTCCGCTGCTTTCGTCGGCTCTAATTATTTTGCGTTCGGTAAGAATGTTCTGCAGCCCTTCACGCTCAACAGGTAAAAACCACGATGTCTCGCTTAAAGTCTGAACAAGAATAGAGGTTGCGCCTTGAGTCACCGCAGTAGAAAACGAACTTGCCCCAGTGCTAGGTTTATATTGCCCGGTCTGGTCTCTAAACGCATATACAGAAACCGGAATTTGTCCCATAGGCGCTGGCAAGCTTTTTACTTCAGCCAATGTGGCACTGTCTGTAATTACATCAGCGGCCGTTGTATCAGGCGGCAGCGTATTAGTGATGGACTGGCATCCTGCAAGCGCCATGGCCACTATTAAAAAAACGGTACTTCTCATGTGTTTCCCTACCCAAACCGTGGAATTTCAACGACAGTAACCTCACCTGTCAGTAAGTTAGTAATGTTCACAACAATGCTGTCAGGATTACTCGTTATTAGTTCTACCTGAAAGTCACCACTAACAAAAATACTATCCTGATTGAATATGCTATCTATCGGGTTTCCATCTTCATCATATTCTTGTTCGCCAAATGCGATGTCTGTGATTTCGCGGACTATACGATTGATATAGGCGCGTTCGAGTGATTCTTGAAGGCGTTCGTCATAGGAGCGCTCGCTGTAAGGCGCTGTATGAGCGTTTTGTGAATTCGCCTTACTTAATAAAAATGATCCGTTAAGTGGATTACCACCGAATGATGGGTTGATCGGTTCATACACCAACTCTGTTGCTTTCACACTAGCTGAAGTCCACGAGCCAGTCGCGATTAAGGCTGCTATCAATATCCCTTTTTTCATTACCATTCGTCCCCTGCTAAATCTGGGCTTCTACTGTCTACACTCGCGTTTGCCACCGCGTCTAAAACTAACATGATGGCTTGCTGTACTTTTTCATCTAATGGTACTTGTCTGCGCCCCATGTACGTTTGATAAACCACTCTATTGTCGTAAATCACCGAAAGAAGAGTACCCGCTTGTGGCACAATAATTTCTTTAACAACAAGGTTCTTACCCGAACTGTCTGGGACTTCTCGCCAGTATTGGCTAATGCGAGAGGCAAATTCGTGGCCTTGGCGGCTAATACTGTTATCGAGCAGCAGTCCGCCTAGCCGAATTTCTTCTGCGTGAATCGGAGAAAAGAACACACTAAAAAGCAGTGTGATAAAAGAGAAACAATACAAGTACTTCATTTAACTGAATATAGCCGGGCAAATGCCCGGCTACTCACTTTTACATCTGTAGGTTTACATCTGAACAACGGTAGCTACGTTGTAGTCACCAACCTGCGTAACACTTACTGTGCCGCCGTTGCCAGTGATACTACCTGTAACTAAATTATCGTTACCCATTTGCGTAACTTCAAATGTATTCATATCACCAGAAATAACGAACTGACCACCCGCGTCGTCCGTTACCCAGTTTCCTACTCCTTCTTGCATAACACTAACAATATTGTCGTCACCGTTAACCAGTAGGTCTAGTAAGTTAAGCTCGCCTGTTTGCGAAACCATAATTTCGTTGTAGCTTGATGTAACGTCGCTTGCCAACTCAACTGATGCTGTATTTTCAACACCTTCTTGAGACATTTCAATGATGTTGCCATCAGCGTAGTAAGTTGCATCACCAATACCAGCTTGCGCTAACGCCAAGTTGGCATCGCCATCTTGCTCAATTTCGACGGTGTTAAACAGGCCATCGAAATTAACTGTGCTGATTTCGTTGGCATCACCTACTTGAGTTAAATCAAATTCGTTCAATAAGCCAATTACGCCAGCATAAGCCGTGTTGCCTTCGCCCACTTGGTTAATTTCGAACGTATTCGCTTGTCCGCCGATAGTTTCTACGGTAGCTAAGTTAACATCACCGATTTGATCGATATTAACTTCATTGCCAGAGCCTTCAAATACTCCTGTGGTAATCTCGTTGCCATCACCATCTTGTTCAAACCCTAGCACATTACCGTCGCCAACCATACTCCACCCCACAGCGTTCCGGTCGCCATCTTGGTCAATTTCAACTTCGTTTTCTGAGCCGATAACGGTTAAATCAGACACGTTGTAATAGCCGTCCTGAATAACATCGATGACGTTTGCATCACCGCTTAGCTCGCGGACATACGATTCGTGCCAGTCACCACTTTGATCAACAAACACGGTATTGTCGTTACCCGCAATGGCATTATTAGCCCAGTTACCACCATCGCCCTGATACACTGACAACGTGTTTCCACTGCCAGAAATGCTGTTTATTGAGCGATTAAAAATAAAACCGATAGGGCCGCCATCACCTAATTGAACAAGTGAAACCGTGTTATCGTCCCCTTCGACAACCACATCGGCTGTACTATTTAAACTATCTTGCTCAGATTCTAAGAAGTTGCCGTTACCTGTGACACTAGCAAAGAAGGTATTACCTGACTGCATTTGTGAAGCAAGTACTTCGTTTGCGTCACCCGTTATTTCTACAAAGATTGCATTTAAGTCACCTTCCTGACTTAAAATAGATTCATTACCTACCTCATTTCCCTCTGGTGCCGTTTGGATTAGCGTAATTTCATTGCCTTCAGCTGCAGCAATAAAATCTGCGGAAGCACTGAAATCAACTGTCTTACTCGCTGGAACTTCCTGAGCTGATGCCCACCCTGTCGCTGCTACTAAAAGCAATGCACTCGCTATTTTTGTTTTTTTCATTTTCACATTTGTCTCCCTATGGTAATCACATCATTCTTGATATTGTGTGATGTTAATCACCATTTCATTCCCTATCTGGTAAACAGTAAAAGACTGTTCACCCAATTGATTAACATTGGCTACATTGTCGAACCCATCTTGTATAATCTCGAAATAGTTATTGTTGTTTTGCTGCAATAAATTAACGACGTTCCCCTCACCCAACTGAGTGATAAGAGCTTCGTTATTACTGCCGTTTTGAACAACATTCGATAGGTTGGCGCCGTTGCCGCTTTGGATAATGTTAGTTATGTTATTTAACCCAAACTGACTAACAGCGATGAAGACCGTTTCATCGTCTATCGTTATAGCTTGAGCATTCAGACTCATTGAAAGAGAAGATTCCACCATGTCTGAGCTTGTTGATAAGTCGGACTGTTGCGCATAAGCAGGAAGATTTACGGCTAGAAGACTGCCCCCCGTTATGGCTGCCAACGCAACGGCTCTGCATGCCTTAGCGTTATAAGCAGACTGGCTCTTTTTAACCTTTAACTTCTTGTCCATGCGAACGACTGTTTCCTTGATTAACAACAAAGGTGACCCCTCTATAACACTCTTTAAGACGGCAATAATCCATCACCAATAAGTTGTATTTATTACAGGTCAAATACAGTTAGCACACGGTAAATCAACAAGTTATTTATAATGGGTAATACCATAGTGCTAGATTTGACGAAAACTCACGCACCAACTAATTATTGGTAAGACCACCTAGTTTTTGTAGGGTCTCTTAATGGGTATTGCTATAGCGAGACTCTGAGACATAAAGACCTTAACTACATGTCAAAAATCATAGTAATTAAGTACCACTTTAGGCTTCTCTTTTCACTTTCCCCTAGTGTTTAAGTAGTATTTTTGAGTAAATTTTACTGTTAGGGGTGGCAGGTTTTTAAATTTGCGTTATAAGTTTTAACCGTTAGTTATATCAGACCGAACGAGAAGGTTCTGTGATTAAAGCATTATTGCTAATTATGGAATCTAATTATGAAAACAAAGCCTTTTAAAACAGGCCTTTCAGC
>NZ_JACSOE010000077.1:0-16962 GCF_014349115.1 Alteromonas sp. BZK5
ATTGACTTCACGAAAAAGCCGAATATATGGCAGCAATGAATCACGTTATTAAATCAACACGGTGTCTTGCAATCGGAGAGGGTCCATATATGGTATAAGTAAGCATGTTCACTTTACCTCAATTCCATCAGTTCCCATTAGAACCCATGTGTCTATACATTCCAGCCTTTCTTTAATCGCGAGTACAGGTATCGCCATACGCACAGGGCAAAAACGATAAACGCGCTGTCTATAATGAGCGAGTTCATGACTAACGAACTAGGGTAGTGAACAGCAAAGTGAGTAATGGCCAATACAACTAACAAGGCGGCGAGACAATTCAACAGCACAAGGTGAGTTTTCATAAGCACTTTTTGCATTAGTGAAGCGATAAGAATAGCTGTCAATGTTACCCAGAAAACAGGTTTTGTGGGCAGCGCCAGCGTTAATTCTAACAATCCAGCCCAAATAAATGCGATAGGCGTGCCCCACACAAAACCCAGCCAAAGCTGGTTTAAGGCATCTTGCTTAGCGCGTTTTGCCAGCCACAAATTTATGCCGGTAACAGAAATAATAGTTAACGCGAACCCCATTAATCCGAAGAATATCTTCATCGCTTCTGGACCAAAGTGGCCGAAGTGTATGCGATATACAGAAAATATCGCTTGTTGGCCTGCATCACCATCTGAATAGCCGACTTTATTGATGTATTGTCCACTGGCATCAAAGCGGTATTGTTCTGAATAAATGAGCTTATCCAAGTGCTGCGAGCCGAGCAGAATATACTGATTGTCTTTGGTCGCGTTTTCCAAAGTAACAAAAATGGGCTGGGTATTGGGCTCCATTTTCATTATGTCGGTCAGCGCTTTTTCTATATTCGCAATGGCTGGCTGATGTTCAAGCTGAATTGATGAACCATAAATGTCGGCAAACAGATCGAGCTTGTTTCCTTCATATAAGGTATCGGCATAAATGGACGTTAAAAACGACGCTAAACCAAAATAAACGCCGGTTAGCGCAATCATCAAGTGAAAAGGTAAGCCCCACACGCTCATTCTATTGTGTAAGTCGCCTTGTGTAAGCTGCTCGTTGTTACCTGTTCGCAAGCGAAAGGCATCTTTAAAAATACGTCTGTGAGCAACAATGCCAGAGATAATCAATGCACTCAAAATAGCACCCAATACACTGACGGCCATCATTCCGATGTCTTCTGGCAAATGAAGAGCGGTGTGTAAATCAACGATCAAATCAGTAATAGGGGTTGTGGATGGTTCACTTAATTCACCGGTTGGAGAAATATTCCAATACTCACCGTCTGCACTAATGCGTGCGCGTGGCAAATCGTGCGTAGGCAAGCGAATGACAATGTTTCCCTGTGTTTGACCCTCTTTCATTTTGAGAAAGCGTTCATAAGCATTTTGAATGCTGCCAGGGGTGTAATCTAGATTATCTGCAATATGGGGTTGTTCCCATCGCAGAAGTTCTTGAGAGAAAACAGATAAAGTGCCTGAAAAGCACACCCAATACATCAACACACTAACGGCTAGACCTAACCAAGCGTGACTTTTTAAGGCGCTTTTATTTGCGCTGGGAGAAATAGAAATACTCATTTTATATACTATACAAGTAGAAGTAACTTAACGCGCTAAGTACACTCAACACCCCCACCGGGCGCCATAGTTTACTGTCTGCACAAAGCCAGTATGCGCCACATCCCCATAATAGAGGCATGGTGTAAATTCCCAGTGCAATCTGGTTTACTTTGCTCATGCTAAGCGCTGTTGTCCACACTACGGTAACTAACATGGCGCAAATAGCACTTAAAAACACACTGCCAAGTAGTTTTACAAGAGCGTTAAAAGCAATAGGGGGAGACGGGGTTGTCAATCCAGATGCGAACGGTAAATCGACGCGTTTTACATCTTTACTTATTCGTTGTCGGGCGAGATAAATCCAACTCCATGCTTGTAACGAGAAAGCGACCACGGCGTAGCAGGTACCTAATTCAGGGCCGTACTCTGTAACCCAAAGGCTTAAACTCGCCAGCATTAACAACAATGCCGAGAGTTTAGCTATACGTTTAAAGGCGATCTGTGTGCTTTGCCAAGCGCGGTAAAACAAACCTATCGCCAATGCGCTGCCTAAAAAGGCAGCGATTGACAGCAGCATAACTTAATCCGTTAAAAATTGAATGAAGCAGACAGTCTGAATGTCCGAGGTTCACTTAATACAAGGTAGTTTGAGCCAGGGAAGCCGCCTACCGACGCCCAGTAATTATTGTCAAAGACGTTATCTACACGAGCGCGAAGTGTGATGTCGGTCATTCCTGCAAGGAAGCTGTAACGAACGCCTAAATCGAAACGATTAGATGCATCGACTTCAAGGCTATTGTCGGCACTGGCATATTGTTTCGAGGTATAGGCCGCACGTGCATCGACAGTAAGCCCTGGAAGGGCATCAACATCCCACTCAAGATTAATGTTTGCTTGTAAATCAGGAACACCAATGGCCGTTTTGCCATCTAGTGTACCGTCTTGAGTTTTCGTCATTTCCGCATCGAGCCAAGTGAATCCGCCCAAAACACGTAAATTTGAAGTTGGCATGCCAAATACGCTTAACTCAAGCCCTTGGTTTTGCTGTTCACCATCGGTACTGAAAACATTGTCTTCAACAATTGAGCTTTGCTTTGAGGTGTTGAAAACACTCAATGAACCACCGTATTGGCCAGCATCATATTTCACACCTACTTCTATTTGCTCGGCGCTGTATGGGTCAAAAACTTCACCCGCGTTGTCAATTGGTTCACCACCGCTTGATGCAGGCGCTACCTCACCAGGAAGCAGTCCCTCGATATAGTTGGCGTAATAAGACACCTGTTCTGACGATTTATAAACAATGCCCACAACCGGCGTGAATTGAGATTCGTCGTAGCCTGACAACTCATCACCTGTATTGTAATCAAAGGTGCGAGTTTCAATGTTTTGTACACGGCCACCAAGGGTTAAGAGAACTTTTCCATCGTTAAACGAAATCATGTCTGCAAGAGCAAAACTTGAAAGGTCTGTTTTTTCTGTGATTAGTGGATTGCTAAGATCGCCACCAATAAAGAAGTCAGCATCGGGCATGGTTGCCGTTACCGGATTATAAATATTTCCAGCAAAGCCGCTAAAATCAGAAAACGCATAGGCATTTTCAGATTCTAGAGAAAAGGTTGATGCAGACGTAATGATCGTGTGTCCCACGCTTGCGGTTTTGAATTCGATATTTAGGCCCACTTCACCTGAGCGAATTTCATCATTTCGAACGTTATCAAAACGGTAAGCTGAAAAGTCGCCATTTGCTTCTGCCTGTCTAGGGTTAGCAAAGACATTATCTTCTTCACCCGATCTGAAACCATACGCCGCCCATGCAGTGATATTGTCGGTAAAATCGTATTCTCCACGAACCGCACCGAAAAATTGACGCTCGTTAGTGTAAGTCCACTCTTGGGCAAAATTGGTGTCGCTGTCAGGCGCTTCTGGAATTGCACTGCCAGGAGTGACTGCAGGGCGTGGTGAGTCAACCTGATGGTCTTGGTAGCCCAAATCCAAAGAAAGACGGAAGTTATCGCTATCGTGATCAATGCCAATAGCAGCAACGCTCAATTCACGATCTTGGTTATCGATACTTGTTTCGCCGCCTCGTTGTACAAAGTTAGCTCTTACGCCGGTACTTTGACTGTCGTCGCCAAATCTGCGGCTTACATCTGCTGCGCCATACCAATGTCCTTGAGACTCGTATCCAAGCGTTACACGGTTTAATGGGTCATCGCCCGCGCGCTTAGGCACTATATTTACCGAACCACCTAAGCCGCTCCCGCCCGGTGCTGCGCCGTTTAGAAATGCACTGGCGCCACGGAAAACCTCAACGCGTTCTGACAACTCGGCAGCAACATATTGGCGAGGTAAAACACCGTACAATCCGTTGTAAGTCATATCGTCAGAATAAACGGGAAACCCGCGCATTACGTAAAGTTCTTGAAAATTACCGAAGCCTTTTGCCACACGAACCACCGGATCGTTTTGCAATACATCGGCGATACTTCTTGCTTGCTGTTCCCTTATGATGTCTGCGGTAAAGTTGGTGCTTGCGAATGGAGAGTCCATCATGTCGAGATTACCTAAAATACCCGCACGACCACCGCGAGATACTTGGCCTCCTGCAAAGCTATCTCGTAATTCAACCTGAGATGCATCAACAGTAATATGCTCAATGTCATCATTATTATTATTTTTTTCTGTTTGTGCATATACAGGCGCGCCTGCACACGACAGGCCGATCATCACGGCCAAGGCACTTTTAAGCAAATTCATGGGAGCTCCAAAAATCAAAAGACAACGAATATGATAACTATTTTCATTTTAAAAAGGCAGGATATGTTCCTTTAAAATATGCATTTCGTCTTTTATTTGAAGAGGACTATCGTGCTTTGTGCCTAGATTTTAGGTAAAAGTCCGCCCACGCTGCTATCCATGCAACGTGGTTGATGGGGCAAAGAGAGTGAAATTATTTTGACTCGAGAAGTTTAATCCAGTGATCAAATACGCCTAGATTTTCGAGAATGATCTTAAAACACATTAGTATAGGCACGGCAAGTAAAACGCCTACCACACCCCATAGCCAACCCGTTATTGCTATCCAAATTATGATTATTAATGGGTTAAGCTGCATACTTCTTCCTAGCACCGCAGGCGTGATGAGTTGTGATTCAATAATATTCAATACTAAAAACAGACCCGCAGGCAGAAATGCACTGCTGGTAAGCCCAAACTGCACAAGCCCAACTACCAGCAATACCACGCAGCTCGCCACACCACCCAAGTAAGGGACAAAGTTCATCAGCGCAACCAGCGCTCCCCAAAGTAACGCATCTTCTATTCCTAAATAGTAAAACACGCCTGCTGTAGCTAACCCTAAGCAAGAGTTTATGATGCTGATGGTGACGATATACGAAGACAGCTCCCGTTGAATTTGATCTACCAATACCAGCGTTCGTCGCTTGTTGGTAACAATGGGGAAGTCTCTTACAAAAACATTGAATAGGTTGGGGCCAAAAACCAACAAGAAGAAAATTAAAACGATACAGGCGAGCACCTGTGCCAGTAAAAATGGCGCGTTACTGAAGAGTGTGAGCCCAATATCTATTCCGCTTTGTTTAATTTTGTCCGTCACAGAGTTTGTATTGTCTTGTGATGGAGAAAGTTCAGGTGTCTTCTCATCGTCACCAAACCAGCTAAAGAATGAACGTTCTTTTTCAACGGGTTCAGCTGGAGGCGTTGCATAAGCGTCGATGTTGCTGCTTATCTCTTCAATTTCTTTGGATATCTCGGCAGCAATTTTGGGGAGAGATTGCATCCAGCGTTCTGCCGGCTCAGCCAGCTCTATACCTAAAAATGTAAACGGCGCGACCAGCAAAATAATCAGGGCTCCTGCTGACAGTGTGCGAGGTATGAATAACCTGCGTGCGAATGCAACAAGAGGGCTCAAAAGCAAAGCTACAAAGGCGGAAAAGAAAAGAGGAACAAGTAAAGACTTGGCAAGGTACAACGTATAAATGACAGCAAAAATCACAAGAATATTTAGCAGTCTGGTTTGTTGGGCTATTTTGGGGAACTTACCAGCATACTTCCCGTTCCCTTTATCTTGATTCGAGCCAGCGTTGTCCATGTCTTAGCCTTGGTAGAAAGTAATCTTGGTAGAACTTTTAATAGTAACAGCGTAAGTGTTACGAAAATTTAATCATTTAAGTTCACTTACCGCACCGCTATAAAAGTCGCTTTTTACTGCTTTACGTAAAACGTTAGCTTACCCGTTTTAAGTAAAGTACCCAAATTAGCCAGTAAACCGGAAAAGACCCATGACGTGGTAGGTGCTACCGTTGAAAAGCTCAACGTTTTAATTGCCGATGATAATCAAGATGCCGCTATTACCATGGGATGGATATTAGAGGAAAAAGGGTGTCAGGTTCAAGTAGTGGAAGATGGGTCATCCGCATTAAAGGCTGTTGCGTCTTTCACGCCCGGTTTAGTGTTGTTGGATATCGGCATGCCGGGTATGAATGGTTACGAATTATGTACGGCACTTCGTCAAAATCGCGCGTTACCAAACGGCACAATGCGCCATAGGGCTTTAAAGCTGTATTGGTTGTCAGCTATAAACCTTCGATGGTGTTACTGGTAACACATTCGATAATATCGCAACGGTGTTGTGATCTTTCTGAGTAAGAAAGGTACTACTAAAACCATGCACGGATTAATTTCTTAATGGAGCGTACTAATGCCCCGCATTACTCGTCGTCACTTCCTTCAACTAGCAGGTTCAGGTTTGCTGGTTGCTCACAGTCCTTATTTACTGGCACAGCCTTCGAAAAAGAAAATAGGCGTGGCGCTGTTAGGGTTGGGCAATTACAGCACAAATTTACTCGCCCCTGCCTTACAGGACACTAAACACTGTGAATTACGGGGGATAATCACGGGGAGCGAGAGTAAGATCCCGCAGTGGCAGCAAAAGTACGGCATTAAAGACAGTAATGTGTACACGTACAGCACCATGGCAGATATTGCGAATAATGACGATATTGACGTTATTTACGTTGTAACGCCTACTGGCACACATAAGGACTTTGCGGTACAAGCCGCAAATACCGGAAAGCATGTGTGGTGTGAAAAGCCAATGGCCATGGATAGCGAGGAATGCCAAGCTATCATAGATGCGTGTAACAAAAATGGCGTGCAGTTGTCGATAGGCTATCGTATGCAGCACGAACCCAATACCCGCACTTTTCATCAGTATCTTGAAACTAAGCCGTATGGAAACTTGACCGCGGTATCGAGCTTTGCTGGTTATGCAGGACAAGGAAGAGCGCCTGATAACTGGCGAATGAAAAAGCACATGGGCGGCGGTGCACTTTATGATATGGGCGTTTACGCGATAAACGGCGCACGCTTTTTAACGGGCCGTGAGCCATTAGCGGTGACGGGAAGTCATCCACCACAGCGCTTTCCAGAGACGTTTACTGAGGTTGATGAAACGACCTTGTTTACGATGGACTTTGGCGACGGACTAGTGGCCGATTGCGGTACCAGTGTAGTGAAAGGGTTTAATCATTTTAAAGCTGATTGTGAAAAGGGCTGGTATCAACTTAAACCCATGCAGAGCTACAGCGGGGTAACGGGCACCACGTCTGATGGAAAAACGCTGGCTCCTATAAACGGTATGCAGCAAACGCTGCAAATGGATAACGATGCTCTTGCCATATTAACTGGACGACAGCCTATGGTGACTGGCAATGAAGGTCTGGCCGATATCCGCATTGTGAACGCTATATTCAAGGCGGCGAAAACAGGGGAAACGGTTGCGTTGTAAGGCGCTTTTGCGCGAATACGCTACCGGACAGTGAATGCCATTTGCTCATTTTGCGACTGGGTCTACCAGACTTTTGTGTCTTAGTTACCGTTCATCAAGAAGGTTAATTAGCGCTTCCAAGTCCTTTTTGTCAGCTAATTCACTAAACCATTGGGATATTTCTGTCGCCTGAATTAGCCCCATTATGGTCCCCAATACAAAACCGCGGTGAACGTTGTCGCCCCCCACGTTGGTGTTCGCAATCAACGCCTTTTTAGGCGTATCAGCATAACGGTAAGCGAAGTACAAAACGGCGGGCCACGCGTCTGAGATATAACACGCTGGCGAATACATACGACCAACAATCTCGATATCGCTTTTGCTTTTTGCCGCTATCGCAGCCAAATTCATGTGCGCAGATTTACGGGCAATATCTTCTAAAATGGCCTTGGGTGATTCACCTTCGCGATGCACTAATTTGTAGATTAACTCAACATAGAAATCGCACACCGATGCTAAAGACTCATCCGGGTGAGTTAAATAAAGGTGACTACGACACAGGCGTTTGATGTCCTCAAGGGCTGTGCTTTTGCTTGCTTCTACTACCGCCAAAGGTGTTACCGACACAAAAGCGCCTATTGAAGCCGTATCATGTGTAGCCGCCCTACATTTGTGTGCTGGAGTACCTTGTTCTAAGTTCGCAAAAAAGCCTCTGTGATAAGACTCAGCGTATGTGTCAGGGTGTTTGGGTTCATCAGCGCGCATAAAGCTAATATATTGAGTTAAAAACTCGTTTTCGTCATACCCTTTAAGTGCGCATGATAAAACGATACGCGCGCAATGTGCATTGAGTGTATTTTCTCCCGCTTTCATACCATGATGGTAATGAATGTTGTCCTTGCCCCAATACTGCCTTTTACCTTTGAGAATAACGTGGCCCACTATCTCTTTTTGATTTGCAGATGCCTTATTCGCGCGCCCACCGTGCTGCGTGGAATGTAGCGACATTATTGAAGACGGATGAAATGATGGCGCATCCTCAAATTGCTCTACCCCTAACGGAAATGCCTTATATATATCTGCCGGGTTGTAATACCAATGCACCGGCATAGCCAACGCGTCGCCGATAAACGCGTTCTTGAGTGCCGCTTTTGCTCGTTTGATTGACAGTGAAGACATTTCTTTAAGCCTACCTCTTACGCAGTACTGTGCGGGATTGAATAATCAAGTACCTTTAAATTACGCACTGTAGGTCGAAAATGATCGTTCTAATGCTCATCGAAAAGCGACTTGTTGCGGATATATTTTCGCATGTAGTGATAAGTAATTGGGCGTAACAACCAGCTGTGAAGCGACATCAAAAAGCGTTTATGGGTAGGCGTGTTTTCGTAAATTTTATCATCGTGCAGCCACAGCATCTTGCCAACGTGCCAGAAGTAAAAAGGGAAGGGCGGCATAAAGGTTATTACATCTAAATCGCAGCAAATGCGATACGTTCTATGGTGTAGCGTGTAGTGCTTATACCAAGAGCGCGTGCCCACTGCGGGCTGTCCGAAAGTCACTACCCTTTTTACTGACTTTGCGTATAAACGCTCAAAGTAATCAGCCATTAATACCGCTACTGCGCCGCCGGACGAATGGCCAATGAATGTAAAGCGCTTGCCTTGCTGCCTAAGTGGTTCAAGCACTTTTACAAGTAGCTCTCTAAGTGGTAATGCTTCATTGGATGTTTTAGTGCTGGAATACATAGGTTGAGCCAATAGCCGCGCAAACCCCCAGTGGACCCAGAATTTTCTGTTTAACTGATTGAGTTTGTTTGGGATAAAGAATAAATTCGCTAGCCAATCTCTTACCCCCAATGATCCGCGAAAAACGATAATGACCTCTTTTTTATTCTCGACCCACAAGATTCTTACGCTCATTCTGCCGTACTTATCGACTAGCTGGCGTTCATAAAAAGGATCTAAGATTTTTTGGTATTGCTCGTCGGCATCAGGGTAGGCGAGTTGGCAGAGAATGGCATATCTTTCATATTGATAGCGTTTCAATTTCTTCATGAAAACTCGTATTGGAGCATTTAGCGTTTTTGAAGCTGAGCCGTTGAAGACTCTTTCACTGAATACTTCACGCTACAGGAAGTTTATTTCAGTGTTATGACGGGGCGCGTCATTTTTCTTTAAATGTCCGTACTCTTTATTGTGTCACTTTGATGTAGAACCACTCTACCTGCGGTAACACGCCTTGATTATGAACATTTTAACTCTCGCTGAGGGGAGAGTTATCTATGCGGACTGGTATTGTTCCACACCCCAAGAATATTTTTCTTTATATCGGCTATAGCACCTTTGGCAATTTTCTTTTCACTGGCTGAAGCAGTGCGCTTCGGGTAAGCAATGGGTTCCATGCAAGCGCAAACAGCATCGGTAAAGAAACGGCTCTTGGCACCGTATACATGCTTGTCACCAAACTTTTGTTGCTCTGGCACCCAATATTTCAGGGGCTGAACTAAGCTTAGTTCATCTTTCGCTCGTGTTATGGCAACGTAAAGTAAGCGTCGCTCCTCTTCAAGCGCACGTTTATCACCCGCTGCGTACTCGTTGGGAAAATTGCCATCGGCAACATTTAGCACAAATACATTCTTCCATTCTTGGCCTTTAGCGCTATGCACCGTCGACAAAATAAGAAAGTCGTCATCAAGCAAAGGTTTGCCCGCCAGATCACCTGTGCTCTGCGGTGGATCTAGTGTGAGTTCAGTTAAAAATCGCTCTCTCGATGAATACTGCCCAGAGATCATTGTGAGCTGTTCAATATCGCCGAAACGTGTGAAATGGTCGTCATAATTAGCTTCCAACAAATCTTTATAAAACTCTGCAATGGCGCTTGTTTGCTCGGTCCATGGAATATTGTTGTGGTGCACGCTATCTAGTAAATCTATAAGAGAAAGGAATGAAGGCTTCGCGGACTCTGAAAGTGCGAAGTCGCGTAAATTACTTATTGCAAAATCATGCTGCTCTAAAGCATTAAACGCCTTCTCGGCTATCTTCGGACCTATACCAGGTAACAACTTAAGCACTCTAAAAGCAGATATTTTGTGTTTGGGGTTGTCTGCCCAACGTAAAATGCAAAGCATGTCTTTTACGTGAGAAGCCTCTAGGAATTTAAGGCCACCGTGTTTAACGAAAGGGATATTACGTCGAGTAAGTTCAAGCTCTAGACGATCGCTGTGATAACTTGAACGAAACAGAACGGCTTGCTGTTTTAAATCAATCCCTTCTTCACGAGCCGCCAAAACTCGCTCAACAATATATTCTGCTTGGAACATGTCATTTTCAACAGTTACCCACTTAGGCATTGGACCGTTGTTACGTTTGCTGAACAACGATACCTTATAGCCTTCTTTGCTTTCTGAAAGAAGGGTATTAGACAAGTTCAATATGTTCGGATGTGACCGATAATTTTGTTGTAGCGTTATCACTTTGCCAGGCAAGGAAAATGCGTCGGGGAAGTTAAGGATATTGTCCACCGTGGCCGAGCGAAATGAATAAATTGATTGGGCGTCATCGCCTACAACGGTAAGACCTTCACCAGTAGGGAAGAAACCTTTTAGAATGCCAGCTTGAAGTACGTTGGTATCCTGATATTCGTCTACCAACACATTGTCGAATTGTTCTCTTACTTTTTGAGCAATAGCGTCGACCTGCGCCATGTGAAAACAGTAAAGCAGTAAGTCGTCATAGTCTAAACTCACTTGTTCAATTTTAGTTTTCGCATAGTGAGCAAACAGCGTGTTCAGCTCTTCTTCCCACTCGCTACAATAGGGGAAATGAGTATCGAGTATGTCGATAAGCGGTGCTTGCGCGTTCACGCAACGAGAGTAAATGTCTAAACACGTTTTCTTTTTAGGAAAGCGCCGATTGACACCGCTAAAGCCAAGTTCGTGACGAAGCAAGTCAAGCATATCCGCGCTGTCGTTACGATCCATAACCGTAAAGTCGGGATCTAAACCAATGAGTGAAGCGTGCTCTCGTAGCAGTCGCGATGCGATTGAATGAAAAGTGCCCATCCAAGGAAGTGTGACCGGATGATACGCCTTTTGTTTCTCACGCAACGTTCGCTCTATTATGCGGTTCGCCCGTGAACTTAATTCCGACGAAGCCCTTCGCGCAAACGTCATCAATAAAATTCGCTCTGGCGCAACACCATGCAATATTAGCTGTGCTGTTTTGTGAGCGAGAGTGTTAGTTTTACCTGTGCCAGCGCCTGCAATAATTAACAGCGGGTGGCGCGTTTCATCGCTCAGCTCCGTTTCGCCCACTCCTACGGAACTCAACCCGTAGTTCACGGCTTCTTGCTGCTGCGGGTTTAATTCAGAATGAGAGAGCATAAAAAATCCTATTGAAGAGCACTTCAATAGGATAAATTAATGCACTGTATATTTAAACAGTTTTGTGTGAATGTATTGATTTCGTTTTAAGCTTTCACTGTAGCAGAGTAAGACAGTTAACGTTCCCATGCTATCTTCAATGATTAAAACCGATACCCCAACATAAAAGCTGCACTAGATTCATATTCATCGGCAACTTTCTGTATATTCACTTCAAAATCTAACGCGATGTTTTCGAAACCATATTGGTGCAAGCTAAACGATACTGCATCGATTGGCTCATCACTTCCATATTGGTTGTAGGTCCTACTTAAGCTAACCGCCAACTTACTATTCAGTTTTGTATATGCATATAGCCCAATAACGGGTTTGGCGTACACAAATGCTTCGTGCTTGTTAGCGCCTGCACCCACGATGATGTCGCTATACACCCCTAAACCCTGCATTACTTCACGTGTAAAGCCTAAACCAAACTCCGATTGCACAATGAGTTTGCGTTTTCGCTCGCCGGTTAGCACGCGATTTATTCCAATGTTAAATGATGATGACCAGTTGCTTATATTTTGTGTAACAGGTACCCGCGACACCATTTGGTAAAGCATGGCCTTGTCCACATAGATATCACCTAAGTTGCTTTGCTCTAAACCAACTCTGAACTCAACGTCGGCCAAGATAAGCTCGGTTTCACCAATCATGCTCCTGTTGTCGTCGGCTAGCCTTCTTGCAACAGGAAAGGCACGAAACGCCATGAACGAACGGCTGTCTTGATGAGTGAAACCGGCAGCAACATAACCTTCTTGCTGGCGAGAGGAAGGAACGGGAAGCTCAGACACGTCTAAAGAAAGGTGCTCATATTTAGCATCAAACGCTGCAATTTCAGCGGAGTTCTTTTGATATTTCTGTTCTGAAATTGTTTGTGCTGACCTAAAGTACTGATTAAGCGCCAGTGCGTATTTGGTTTCAACAAACGAAAGTGATAATGAATCTAGCTGAGCGCGAGCTAAATGCGAAGATATGGCAGACGCGCGTTTACTCCCGATGCTTTCTTCTAAAGTCGTTATTTCCCATTTGTTAGAAGGTACGAATTGGGTTGATGCAACGAGAGAGTTTGCTTGTGCAAACTTAACAACATCAAGAGGGGTCAGCCAGCTTGCTACCTGATTTAGATGAGCAGGACGAGCAATATTTACCAACAACTGAGTAACGGTCGCACAGTTGAATATATGAAAAAAATAAGCGGGGCTCTGCTGTCCCAATTCCCATATGTAGTCTTGCACAAAGTGGCGCTGTTGCTCGTTGAAATCTAGCGTGTATCGCCAAATGTTTCTTTGCTCTTCATAGAGGTAAAACTGCTCAAATTCTTGGTAAGGAGCAACCTTAAATACGCCTTCTTTTCCTGTCATCAATGTTTCGTACATGATGTGAGGAACGTTTAAAGAGTCTAGTTCTGTAAAAAACGTAATACCGTGCTTAACGGGAATACCTTTATCGTTAGTTCCATCTAGACGAAGCATAATATGCCCCATCATAGAGCTAGCAGATGTAACATTTTCTGAGGCGTAAATTAGCTTGATACTATCGGCCGGAACACTTTCTACAAATTTGCGATATTCTGCGCAGTGCTCGGCAGGGGTAATAGATTCAAATTCGGGTATGTAGCGCTTGAGCAACCGTAAACGGGCAGGGTAGTTGCAAATGTTTTGGGTATTACGCTGAAAAAGGTCTATGGTAGCTTGCGCTTCGGCCAACGGGCTGACGAACGACTTTGATATATAAATAGAGGTGTCGTTAGTAATTGGCTTCCCATTTTTAAGTTGTAACAATAGATGCCACAATGGGTCGTTAGCTATTTGCTGTAACGTTGCGCTATCAACTTTTGAGTAGCTAGTTTGAGTAACGTCACTGGCCGTGGAATTAGCTGCGAAAATCAAAAAAAAGGAAGCAAGAATGCTTCCTTTTAGAATTCGTGTAAACATAACTTATTTACAAGGTACGCTTACTGAATCTTGGTATTTCCACATTTTGTCTGAGCCGTAATCGGTAGACGAACCGAATACACCGCCACTAAGAATGTTGATGAAAAACGCAGATTCAACTTCTTTGTTCAAGTTAACGTCGGTACATTTTGCATCGTCAGCAACTAGTACTTTATCTTTGTTCTCTTTCTTTACAGTAACCACGCCAGGCACTGTTTGAGACATGCCGTCAACAGTAACTGTAGTCGTTTCACCGCTAGTTGTCGTAACGTTTATTTTGTGTGTTTCTTCGGTAAGAATGGTGGCACAACCTGAGGTAAGAATAAGGCTTGCAGCAGCTAGTCCAATTATTTTTTTCATTATATTTCCCTTTCTGATTTTGAATGTCGAATTTTCGACGAGCGTTAATATAATGTTTACGCTATAAAAATCAAATAAAGATTGTTTCTAAATTGGTCTGCTGGTGGGAGAGGGCAAATATAAGTAAGCGTATGCGCCAAGATAATGAAGTTAGTGCCAAGTAACCCTGACACTAACTTCATAAATGCGCTTATTTGTGCATACCGCGAATAGGGTAGTTGTTATCAGGATTACGAATCCAGCCCAAACCACTTACTAATGTCTCTAATTCAGGTCTAACAAATGGATTGTTAGAAATATCAGCGACGTGCACATTACCTTCATTGTTCACAACAAACAGCGCGGGTTCAGAAAATGGGTGATCAGTTTCTTGAGGCGACCTTGGATCAGAGATATATACGCCTAATTCTTCCATCTGTTCCACCGTTAAGCCGTACGCAATGGGAAAGTTGATATCCAATCTAGGCAGGTGACTCTCAAGTTGCGCTTCACTGTCGCCAGACACTGCAATGATGTCTACGCCAATTTCGGCTAGATGACCCCTAACACTTTCAAGTTGATTGAGGTATCGAGTGCAAAGTGGGCAATGTTGCCCTCGGTAAATCACCACCATTTTCCAATCAAGACCATTCTCAGGTGTCGCTAACTTTTTAGTGTCACCATTTAACAGCTTTGCCGAAATATCGGGAAAAGCAGAACCTGCATGTAACTTATTGGCGTATTCAGTAGTCACGATAATTCCTTAAAAATGCTTGTGAATGTGAGCTTCAAAACGTTTGAAATCGTTTTCCACATCGGCGTTTTTCATCACGTCAAAGCTTGCGAAAGTTTCCATTGGCTTCATGCCAAAGAACTTAAAATTCATATGCATTGGAAACAGTAAATCGTCTACAGATTTACCTTCGAAAAACTCTTCGCTGTCATTGAATGACTCTTCTGGTGCATTGAGGGTTAAAGACATCATGTATTTAACGTCGGTAAGGGTACCGCCTGTGCCGTAGTTTTTCTTCGGTGATTCGGCAACGCGACCATCGCCGGCACATAAGGCGCCACCCATACCTGCAGTGTAGATTTCATCCATATACTTTTTGAATAACCATGGCACACCCATCCAGTTAATTGGTGCCTGTAGAAGAACGATGTCAGCCCACTGGTGATGGGCCAACTGTTCTTCAACGTCGTGCGCTTCGGCCATTGTCACTACGCGAGTGTTGTAGCCTTTAGCTTCAAGCAGCGTTACTGCTTTATCGACGAAAGATGCGTTTAGCTTGCCTTCCGAGAAAGGGTAATACTGGTGTGCATTAATAATTAGTACATTGCCTGTCTTTGTTGTGGTCATCTCAAAACTCCCAAAAAATTGAATAAAGCTTATTGCTTACTGGTAGTTTATTTTAGTGACCTTTAAACTTTAAACAACTAGTGGTGTTTTGGTAACTATGTTGGGGACTAACGGAATATTGTATAAATTTATTTTGAATCAATTGGTTAAGTGATTAAAGAAAGTGGGTTGCCTCTATAGTACTGCTGCCTGAAATAATAAAGAGTTATTCGTTTAAGGAGATTGAGGGCTTTAAGAGTGTCCATAAGACTGGATCCTTTAGCCATAGAAGAGAGAGCCGAAAAAGTTCTAGAACAACGCTTTAAAGAATGGGAAGCTGGATATAAGAAATGCGGCTGTATATAGATTAAAAAGTAGCTTGCAATAGAATAAGCTGAAAGCACTGCATTGCTATGTTCAAAGAAACGAAGTTAGTATGTTGCAATTAAAATAGGGACTTTTCTCAGTAATGGAAATTTCATTAGAAGAACAAAAAAGCCTACTAAACCAATTCCTCGAGCGCTGGCCAGTTGAAAAGATTAGCCAGTTGACGTTAGAAGAATATATTGATGTAGATAATTATGACACTTTTGCCTATTGGTTAGAGCATAAAACGCGTGAATTAGGATCGATCAGAGGAGGTGATGCTTCTAAATTTGGAATTTATAAGCGAAAACAACCGCCCAAAGGTAACAGGAAGCACATCTCTCACGGAGAGCTTTATTCTTGGGTTAGCCGGTTTGGTAATTCAGAAGAAGACGCTTTTGAAAACGTAAAAGCTAAATTAATCGATATTATTAGACTAGTAGGGGCAGATGATCTTGAAGGTATTGATAATATTGATTTGGGGGATACACTCAAATGGAAAGTTGCTTTTCTTTATCAAAATCAGGGAACCCCAGCCCTCTTAAATATATTCAAACTTGAATCGTTACGACAGATAAGTAATAAACCCAAAGCAACTTTTCCAGAAGCATATCGATTACTGATGGCTGAGCGTGGAAGCAAAAACGTTATCGAATATGGCTTTGACGTGTATAAGCAGCATAAAGCAATGTTACTCCTTGACGATGACGTTGATGACGAGAAGCATTATCAAACAAGTAAATCTTCCGCAGCGCTCAATACAATTCTTTATGGGCCACCAGGAACGGGAAAAACTTATTCCACAATAACCAAAGCAATTGAGATCATTGAACCAAAGTTCTGGGCTGCAAATATAAAAAACAGAGCCGCTTTAAAACAGCGGTTTGATGAGCTTGTAAATTCTAATCGAATAGGTTTTGTTACTTTTCACCAGAGCTTTAGCTACGAAGATTTTGTTGAAGGCATCAAAGCTAATACCGATGAGAATGGCAAAATAAGCTATGACATAGAAGAAGGTATTTTTAAGCAAATGTGCGATGCTGCGTCGTCGCGTGTTGTGACTGAAGAGAGTGATCTCTCTATCGATGTCTCAAGTCGGAACGTTTGGAAAATGTCCTTAGGCAACACCCTAGGTGAAGACGCTTACGTTTATGATCATTGTATTGAACATAATTATATCGCTTTGGGTTATGGCG
>NZ_JACSOE010000078.1:0-16882 GCF_014349115.1 Alteromonas sp. BZK5
AGTTTGCTTTTCATGGTGATTCCGTATATCCACAAACATGCCTGTCTTATTTAGTCTTATATTTACTTTGAACTCGCTTTGACCTTATGCGTTGTTATGTATATAAAAGAAAATGTTATGAAGCAAAACACTATACTCAAGACATAAGCGTATGATGCAATCGCCGAAAAGTGATTAATTAAAAAGCCGATAGCAAAGACTAGAACACCGAAGGCAAAAATGGTTAACCAAGGCACCCACTTTTTACGCAGAATATTTTCGTAATCCTCAATTTTAAGAGTTTGCTCATGAAGATAAATGTGAGTTATTGAAAATACGCAAAATAAAGGAAGAGCTATCGCAAATAAAATAGTTGAGATCTCAAGACTGCAAGAAGTATTTATTTGCTCTGCCCCACTAAATAAAGCCAGAAAAAAAGCAGCACAAAACCCTGATATCGCCGAGTAAAGCCATTTCGCTTGTGTTGCTCTTATATCTTCATGAACGTTTTTAGTCATAAAAAAGTGCTTAACTTGGTTAAAAGATATAACAGCTTACTCATCCCCAAACCGTCATGCGATTCCACACCACTCTCGGGAAACCTGTCCTTGTATTAATAACCACAATAACCCACAACCAACAGAAAAATAAAGAAAAACTGTTATGTCATCTTTAATGAACTAAACATGCCTGTCTTGTTTAGTCTTTTATGAAGCACAGCAAGATATACTGCGTTACATCACGACATTTTATAATCCTGAGCGGTTGCATTCGTATCTGGATTACAGGAGTCCAAATCAATATGAGGCGGACATGAAGAAATTGAAAAAAGTAGCTTAACTGGGTTGGTCAATTTTGGTTGACCACGTCACTACAAATATGCCTGTCTTATTTAATTCAGAAAAGTAAAGACATGAGCCGACGCAAACATGCCTGTCTCTTTTAGTCCATACACCGTATAAACAAATATGACTGTATTGTTTAGTCATTTCACGCAAGCCCAGAAAAGAAACATGCCTATCTTGTTTAGTTTGATTTCGATATCGCTAATATGCCTGTCTTGTTTGGTATTCCCCAGAAAAGTAAAGACATGAGCCTGTCTTATTTTTATGCGTTTGCTATTACTGGAATATAGCCTTCGATTTCAGACTCCGGCACGTGGACATGACGGCGTAATGTGGCCAAAAACGTGCACAAATGAGCCTGCCTTATTTAGTCTTCTCCATCCGTGAAACAAATATGCCTGTCTTGTTTAGTGCACTCGTCCCCAAACCGTCATGCTATTCAAACAAGCATGCCTGTCTTTTTAAGTCGTTTATGCATATTTGTACCAGTTTAAAAAGAGTTCTAGCCCTTCTTTTGTTTTAATATGCAACCTATACGCTCTATTTCCGAAACCTAATTTCGAAGTAATATAATAAAGATTTGAATGCCTACCAACATTCTTTGGTTGCGGGATATACTCTTCTTCTACGATTACCTCGGGCATAAAACAAGGATAAACTTCGACGTATAAAGAAACTTTCTGCTTATTTTCTTCTATAAGTGCTAGCTCGCGCCCTGACTGCATCTTAAAAGAAGATAATTTATCTCTTTCATCAATAAATGTTGTATCAATTGAGCTATTTAAAATTATTCTTGCCTCTATGGGATTCATCGAATTTATCCTACGTATAACGCTAGGCTAACCGCGTGGGGCAAAATTGCGAAGCCGCCCCGCCTGTATGAGAGAAGTGAGTAGACAGACACATAGTGTACACCGTATAAACAAATATGACTGTATTGTTTAGTCATTTCACGCAAGCCCAGAAAAGAAACATGCCTATCTTGTTTAGTATTCTCGTGTTGAACTGAAACATGCCTGTATTATTTAGTTTCATTTGATTATTAGCATGCCTGTCTTATTAGTTTTTTAGTTTTCTTACAACTCTAAACCATAACCAACAGAGAAATAAAGAAAAAACCGTAATGTCGTTTTTCGCTCATTTATTAAAAACACCAAATCGACGTGCAGATGATTTCGGTATATTTAACGCTACACAAACATGCCTGTTTTTTTAGTTTGGAAGCCTTGCGTGTAACTTGAAAGAGTATTTTACAGGCCCTCTGACAATACCCTTTGACGCAATTAACTTCTTTTTAAGCCTACTAGTATTTGGCTTCGCAAAGCTTAAGCTTTCGAACCAGCCACAGATATCTACAATGGTAAAATGCTCAACCTCTGAGACCTTTGAGTGATAGAACCCTAAGCGCTCAACTCTCTCGATCTCCTTAAGATCAATAAGTCCGCTTATGCTTGAAAACTTCTCGATATTCATTCAGCTCTACTTTTCACTTAACGCCCGCATTTGTGGCTGGTTTGGAGCGCAGCGGAAAGCCAGTCCGACAACATGCGCTTGTTACAAGCAAACCACTACGGAATATGAAACAGCATTACCGATAGCTTTACTTCTCTGTTTTTGTCGTCATTAATATGAAATCTGTAGTGATACCAACCCTCATCTTGCTCATTAACGAAGCCAAGATAATTTTCATGCTCAGATATACATTCTTTAGCTGTGTCTAAAACAGACATAAAATCTTTATTTCTGACGAACATGACTACCGCAGCTTTAGAATCTCTCCATGTCAGGTAGCCAAGTAACTGACTAATGGTTTCCAGAAACCCCTTTTTACCGTGCCAGAATTTCAGCTCAGCTATAAAGACGTTTTTTCCTTCATGTCTCAACAAAATATCCGTTTTACCAGACTTGTTGAAAGTTTCGCCTGTAGCCGAGCCTTCAAAGTTGGGTTCGAGAATCAGAAGCATATGGTCTCTTAAATGCTCCTCGTCCTTGCCAGAATATGTTGAAGGTAAGCGTTCAAACTGCTTACCAACATCATGGATAATTTTGAGTATCTGAGCGTATATTGTCGAATCTAGCGTAGGCTCAGGTGTATAACCCTTTTCAGTAACTTCAGGCTTAGGTTTCGTTGCAATTGCCTTAGTTCTTTTCGCAGGAATAGAAAAAGTAGACGATTTACTTCCGGACTCCCTTACTGGCACCCCCAAAGACGCCATCAAATCATTTTTGCTAAGTAACTGCTCTTTTCTTGCGTCAAATATTCTAGAAGCATGTTGTTCAATAGAAGCATTAAACTTTTCTAGGTCTCTAGTTAAATATCCATTCTGTGTTTCAAGGCTTTGTATTGTTTGATCTGACTCTTGTTTGATACGTTGAGCATCAAGATTAAAGTTAATGATCTTAAAGCAAATGCAATCTTGCTCCACCGAAATAAGTGGCGCAGACGTTGAATATGTACTTGCTCTAACTCGCAGTAATTGCTGGTCGCCGGAAAATGGGAGGTGAAAAATAAGCACATCTCTTGGGTATGAGCCAGCCCTATCCATAAAGTAGGAATTCGGGTGCATTTCAGCAGGTATCATTTCTTCATGAGTGGAAACTGAAAGTCCGTCTTTGTGAATTTCTATAGGATCAATAGAAAATTCACTGACGAGATGCTGCATGTACTCCTCGCGATTTACATTAAGGATGTAATCGTCGTTTTGACGCTTAATCGCTTGATCTATTGCTGAACGTTGATTTTCAAGCATACTGAATCCGTCATATTCAGAAAATGCATGAAAACCGTCTCGTCGAAATCCTCTCATATTTATCCTTTACTTGTAACAACTTACTCGCCCCCAAACCGTCATGCTATTCCACACCACTTTAGGGCACTTCTCCTTTCTACTTCTCACTACTCTAAACCACAACCACAAGAGAAATAAAGAAAAAACCGTAATGTCGTTTTACGCTCATATATTAAAAACACCAACTCGGCGTGCAGGCGATTTTGGTGTATTTCACGCAAGCCAAAAAAAGCCAGCTTCCGCTGGCTTCTAAAACAAATAATTCAACGTCACTTGAACTAAAAACTACTTCCCCTGCCTAGCAGCCAACTTCTCCAACTGCTCATCAGTAGCTGGAAGCTGGTGCTTCTCTTTCCATTCTGAATACGGCATTTTGTATACCACTTCACGTGCAGCTTCATAGTCGATATCAGCGCCCTGCTCGCTTGCAGCCGCCGAATACCATTTAGCCAAGCAGTTACGGCAGAAATCCGCCAAAATCATCAGGTCAATGTTCTGAACGTCTTTATTCGCGTCTAAATGTTCTACTAAGCGGCGGAATACCGCTGCTTCTACTTCGGTTTGCGTTTGCTTATCCATTATCTAATACCTCTAAAAAAAGCGCTTTTCGTTATAGGTTGGATGTGAGGGTTAAAGAGTAAAACCCAACCCGTTATTACTTTTAAAACCTAAAACGAAAAAAGGGAGCCAAGCTCCCTTTTTACTTATATACAGCTAACTAGGTATAAAACCTAATTGGCATTACTCTGCGTCGTCAGACTTAGGCGCAGGCTTTTCTAGAAGCTCTTTAATGCTTAGGCGTACACGGTTTTGGCGATCGATTTCCATAACCTTAACGTCAACCATTTGGCCTTCTTCTAGGTAGTCAGTTACTTTGTTCACACGCTCGTGAGCGATTTGTGAAATGTGAACAAGACCTTCTTTACCAGGAAGTACTTCTACAAACGCACCGAAGTCTACAATACGTGTAATCTTACCGTTGTAAGTCTTACCAACTTCAATTTCAGCCGTTACTTGCTCAATCTTGCTAATAGCGATGTCTGCTTTCGCACGCTCTGTCGCGAAAATTTTGATAGTACCGTCGTCTTCAATCTCGATGTTAGTGTCAGACTCTTCAGTAATTTGACGGATCATTGCGCCGCCTTTACCGATAACGTCACGAATCTTGTCTTGGTCAATCTTCATTGTGTAAATGCGTGGAGCAAATTCACTTAGCTCTTCACGGTGACCGCCAATTGCTTCGTCCATTACGTTAAGAATGTGCAAACGTGCTTCTTTTGCTTGTTTAAGCGCAATTTGCATGATTTCTTTAGTAATACCTTCAATCTTAATGTCCATTTGAAGTGCAGTAATACCTTCGGTAGTACCCGCTACTTTAAAGTCCATGTCGCCAAGGTGATCTTCGTCACCAAGAATGTCTGAAAGTACAACAAAGTTGTCGTCACTCTTAACTAGGCCCATTGCGATACCCGCAACAGACGCTTTAATTGGAACACCTGCATCCATAAGCGCTAGTGAAGTACCACATACCGACGCCATTGATGATGAACCGTTTGATTCTGTGATTTCAGAAACCACACGTACTACGTACGGGAATTCTTCTTCACTTGGCATTACTGCTTGAATACCACGCTTCGCTAGACGACCGTGACCAATTTCACGACGCTTAGGCGAACCAATCATACCGGTTTCACCAACACAGTATGGAGGGAAGTTGTAGTGAAGCATGAAACGGCTGTCGCGCTTACCTTGAAGCTCGTCAATCATCTGTGCGTCACGCTCTGTACCAAGTGTAGCTGCTACAAGAGCCTGTGTTTCACCACGGGTAAATAGTGCAGAACCATGAGTACGAGGAAGAATACCTGTCGCTACGTCAAGTGCACGGATCATTGCTGGGTCACGACCATCGATACGTGGCGCGCCAGATAGAATGCGTGAACGTACAACGTCAGACTCAAGGTCGTGAAGAAGGTCTAGTACTTCTTTCTTATCTTGTTCTTCGTCTTCAGCAAGGATAGCTTCTAGTGCTTTTTCAGTTGCTGCAGTTACTGCGTCTTTACGCTCTAACTTGTCAGAAATCTGGTAAGCCGCAGTCATTTCTGCTTCAGCTAGTGCTTTAACTTTGTCTTTAAGTGCAGTGTTTTCTGCTTCTGGTGCCCAGTCCCACTTCTCAGTGCCAACTTCAGCAGCAAATTCGTTAACAGCGTTAACTACAGTTTGCATTTGCTCGTGACCGAACATAACCGCACCTAGCATGGTGTCTTCAGAAAGCACGCTTGCTTCTGATTCAACCATAAGTACTGCGCCTTCAGTACCCGCAACAACAAGGTCAAGCTCGCTTTCAGCTTGCTCTTCTGCGCGTGTATTTAGAATGTATTCACCGTTGCTAAAACCAACACGAGCCGCACCGATTGGGCCGTTGAAAGGAATACCAGAGATAGCAAGGGCTGCTGAAGTACCAATCATAGAGATGATGTCTGTAGGGATATCTGGGTTAGCAGACATTACAGTAACAACAACTTGTACTTCGTTTTTGAAACCTTCTGGGAATAATGGGCGGATTGGACGGTCGATAAGACGTGCAATCAGTGTTTCACCTTCAGATGGACGACCTTCACGCTTGAAGAAACCACCTGGGATTTTACCCGCAGCGTACGCTTTTTCTTGGTAGTTAACAGTAAGTGGGAAGAAGTCTTGATCTGCTTTGGCTTCTTTTTTACCAACTACTGTTACCAGTACAGACGTATCGTCCATGCTCGCAAGAACCGCAGCTGTTGCCTGACGAGCAATTACACCCGTCTCTAGAGTTACAGTATGCTGTCCATACTGAAATGATTTAGTAATAGGAGTCACTATTTGTCCTTTAATTTCAATCTTTATTTTATCGCTTTTAAACGCGGCGCATAGTATAGCCATGAAGTAGCGTTAATACCATGGTCAAATGCAGCCCCGCGCGGAATTTGTCGTGTTATTTGGTCATTAACCGCTACCACCTATAGCACCATGACTATATGAAATATCTGTGAAATTTCAATTATTGACTATATTTTCATCATATTGACACAAAACAGCGTATGCTAGAACAAAAAGCGAAAAAAGTAAGAACTTAAATAAACATCACGTGCGACCAATGCGCAGAAGTGATTAACCACAACAAGAACGTCTAATATTAGTGTGCTAAAGGAGATAACCATGTTGGTACTTCGACTTAATAAAGCAGGCATGCCACAAGAGTGGATAGATGTTGAACAAGCCGCAAAGCTTTACAGTCAAGATAAGGTGCTATTTGAGCTAGGTAGCGATGCTATTACGCTTAAGGGAGGCTGGAATCACGAAGGGCTGCAAAGTCAGCTTACCCTGTCTAGTATTATCGCGTGCGACGGCAAGGTAACAGATTTATCTGGCAAAGTTGCCCTAACTAATCGCTATTTGTTTAGGCGCGATAGCTACCTGTGTATGTACTGCGGCAATAAATTTACGCCAAAGCAGCTTACCCGAGACCACATTATCCCCCGCTCTCGTGGCGGAAAAGACAGTTGGACGAACGTTGCCACGGCTTGCCAGAGATGTAATCACGCAAAAGGTGCTAAAACGCCAGAAGAAGCCAACATGCCTCTACTCGCAGTACCCTTCAGGCCCAATGTGTACGAGCGCTTTTATTTAATGAACAGGCGAATTTTGGCTGACCAAATGGCCTTTTTACAAGGCCACTTTACCAGCCACAGAGAATGGACGTGCTTAAAATAAACGCTATAGCGCACCGCTAGTAGTTGTCTGTGCTTCGGGCATTGCTTTAGCTTGATTCTGCACTGAAGAGGAATCGCGGTGCTGTGCGTGAAGCTGGCGCTGCTCTTCTTTTTGCGCTTTGAACCACAGGCTTAACCAATCTGAGCACATTTTGTGCTCTAACTCGTGAGCTTCGGCTGTAGGGCAAAACAAGCTTACCTTTACCACCACTTTGGCAAGTTCATTGGTTTTAATCTCAACCTCAGGGTCGATGCGAATAAACTCTTGCTCTAAGTGACGTTCAATTAAGCCTTTGTAGCGCTCTGCTACATCGCGGAAATATTCACAATGTGCCTGTGCCCTAGCATGAAACGCTGGAAGCAGACTATAGGCGTTCACAGAAGGCTCGTTCACTATTTCAAATGAATGCAAACGGTAGCGACGCATAAAGTTAAGATTTCGTACAGTTTGGGTCACTAGCTGGCTATTAGGCACGTACACGTGTTTACCCGTGTAGTTAAAGCTTTCAGGGTCTACTTCTAAAAGCGCCGTTTTCGCCCAGTCCATTTCTACCACTTCACCAATGATGTTGTTCATTTGGATCCAGTCGCCTACCCTGAACGGCCGAGCGCCCAGGTAGTAAATGAACCCCATAAAACACTGAATAAACTCGCGGGTTGCCAACACAATGGCCACCATAAAGGCAGCAATGGAGATTGCCAGTGTTTGGATTTCAGAACTCCACACCATCATTAACACAATAATGATAAAGGCATTACCCAACTGCTCTAGGATATTGATTTGGTTTCGGCGGTCTTCGCCACGATGAGAACTAATGCGCCTGATAAGGCGCAACACACCCTTTTTAAGAAAGAGCAGTACAATTAAAAGTACTAGAGATGTCAGCAGTTTATAATCATTGGCAAAACTTATAAATTGATGCCATAACTGCGCGGGGTCTATCACAATCTCCATGTAAGCTCCGTCTGTACTCCGAGGGTAAATATCTGAATAGGCGAAAAAAAAAGCGCCGACGAATGTCAGCGCTTTTAATTATGAAGCATGTAAACTCGTGGCACAATGCCGACCAGTTAAAACATCTTTTTATTAGTCGCGAATTTGGCCTTCGCCATTCACTAAATATTTCTCTGAAGTCAACGACTCCAAGCCCATTGGGCCATAAGCATGTAGCTTAGTGGTTGCAATACCAATTTCTGCACCTAAGCCAAGCTGGCTACCGTCAGAAAAACGTGAAGACGCATTAACCATTACTACACTTGCATCAACTGCGCGTTGGAATAACTTGCCTTTTTCAGCATCTTCCGTACAAATTACTTCCGTGTGGTTACTACCAAATTGCGCAATGTGGTCAACCGCTGCTTCGAAATCGTCAACTACACGGATAGCGATTTCAAGGCCAAGATATTCTTCACCGTACGCGTCTTCAGAAATAACGTCAGCACCATCAAAGTATTGGCTGCCTTTTTCGTTTACGTGAACCTTAACACCCTTTTCTTTGAATGCGTCGGCCACTTTAGGCAAAAAATCGCCCGCAACGGCTTGGTGTACTACTAAGCCTTCTAAGGCATTACACACGCCAGTACGCTGTGTTTTACCATTTAGAAGTAGCGCCATGGCTTTGTCTAAATTTGCATCTTTGTCTACGTAAAGGTGACACACACCCTTAAAGTGCTGAATTACCGGCACCTTGGCGTTGTCAGTCACGTAGTTGATTAGACCTTCACCGCCACGAGGAATAATAACGTCAATATAGTCGCGTTGCTCCATTAACTCTTGCATTAATGCACGATCTGGATTCGGAACTACCGTTACCAGCGCTTTTGGTAAATTGTGCTTCTCCAGCACGTCTTGCATAAGTTCAGCAATGGCTAAACTCGTATCTAGTGCCTCTTTACCACCACGTAATATTACTGCGTTACCCGATTTAAAACACAGCGCGCCTGCGTCGGCAGTAACATTAGGTCGTGCTTCATATATCATGCACACAACACCCAGCGGTATGCGCATTTTCTTAATCTCAATACCGTTTGGACGTGTACCGATAACGCGCTCTTTACCCACAGGATCATCAAGTTCAACAATAACTTCGATGCCTTCAGCCATGGCTTCAATACGCTCGTCGTTTAGGATTAAGCGGTCAACCATCGCTGCGTCTAAGTTATTCTCTTTGGCGCGCGCGACTTCCTTTTCGTTTACTTCAATAATTTTGCCTTTATTTGCACGAATTGCCGCGGCCATATCAGTTAACACCGCGTTTTTCTGACTTTCGCTTAAAATAGCCAGTGTACGTGCAGCTTTTTTTGCCTGTTGTGCTAACTCTGTAATAATGCTCATTCTTTCTCCAGATTTGCTATGTGCTGATCAGAAATAATTGGCCCAGTCTTTTCCTCAAACTCATGGGCGAATTCTTCGTTTTCCTGATTCGCAATGAAATTCAATAAACAGCTACTGTAATTCGACTTGGCTTTTACCAGTTTAGTACCGTCTTCTTTACGTACTAGAATGGTGTCGCCTACCGAGAACTCACCTTTCACGTCAATAATTTCGCTACTTGTCAGTTGCTCTGCGTCGCCAGCTAAAGAGGCGTCAAAGTCCCCTTCTACTATCACCTCACCCTGCGCGTTTGACGTATGGCGCATCCAATGCACATTCTCTTGCATTGGCGTGGCGTGAGGTTTGAAATGCGTGCCTGGGTTTTCACCTGCTAGCAGCATATTAAACGACAGTTCAGTAAAGCCGTTAATAATATATGTATCTATACCATGCGAAACGGCTTTTTCGGCCGCTTCAATTTTAGTGCGCATACCACCGGTGCCTACACCGCCTTTTACCGCACCGCCAGCCATGTCATAAATGCTTTGATCAATGGTATTAACTGATTTAAGCAATTGTGCGTCGTCGTGTTCATGCGGGTTCTTATCGTACAACCCATCAATGTCTGAACAGATGATAAGTGCATCTGCTTCAGCTGCCGACGCCACCATGGCCGATAAATTATCGTTATCACCCACTTTCAATTTGTCAGTGGTAACGGTGTCGTTTTCGTTCACGATAGGTAGAATATTGTTGTCCAATAAACTAAATATCGTTTCACGGATACTTACGTAACGCTCTCTGTCTCGTAAATCAGCATGCGTTAACAGCATCTGAGCAGACGGAAAATCAAACAGTCTGTCCCATGTGGCAATCATTTCGGTTTGACCCGCTGCTGCCATTGCTTTTTTAACTGCAATATCTGACTTTTCTTGCTTTGGAAACAGGTGCGCGCCCGCTGCGACAGAACCAGAAGACACGAGTACAACTTGTGTACCGTTGGCTCTGCATCGCACGATAAATTGCGCAATGCTCAAAAGGTAATGACTGCTACAACCTTGTTGGTTGGGCGATATCAATGCACTACCCACTTTGATGACTACGCGTTTCCAATTTGGATGACTCATAATAAACTTTTTAACCTTAAGATTGTTGATTTGCTAATTCTTCACTAGCTTGCGCGAATGTTGCCTGTACGTTTGACGATGGGTTTTCGCTAAAGCGACTTACCACATAAAGCGTTAACGTACTTACCGCAAACCCTGGAATAATTTCATAAATAACGCTGCTTAACGTTTTACCGTCAGCTAAAACGGGCGCATAAATCCAGAACAATACGGTTACCGCACCGCTGATCATGCCCGCCATTGCCGCTTTCGCTGTAAGGTCCTTTTTATACAGACAAAACAGTACTAACGGACCAAATGCTGCACCAAAACCAGCCCAAGCATTACTTACTAAAGATAAAATTGTGTTCGACGCATCCATGGCTAATAACAATGCAACCAAAGCTACACCTGCTACACCGTAACGGCCAATTGTTACCGTTTGCTTTTCACTCAGCGCCTTGGTTGAAGACTTTTTATTTACCATTACGCGGTAAATGTCTTCGGTTAACGAACTTGCGCTAACCAGCAGTTGCGACGAAATTGTACTCATAATAGCGGCTAAAATAGCGGCCATTAAAAATCCACTGATAAGTGGGTGGAACAGCAATTGTGAGAAAATAATAAATATCGTCTCAGGGTCGTCGACAGCAAGACCAAACTGATTGGCATAAGCAATGCCTACGAATCCTGTTGCCAGTGCACCAATGATGGTCACTAACATCCACGACATACCAATATTTCGCGCTGTGCCAATGGCATTAACAGAACGAATTGCCATAAAGCGAACAATAATGTGCGGCTGTCCAAAGTAACCTAAGCCCCAACCTAAACTCGATAGCAACCCTACAATCGTTAGCGTTTCTATCGATTCAGAAAAATTGGGTACAGATTGATAAGCGGCGCTTGTCATTTGCGACACGCTATCGAACTCGGTAAACGCGACAATTGGAACCAGTACCAGCGCCACGAACATAATGCACCCTTGTACAAAGTCCGTAAGGCTTACTGCCAAGAAACCACCAAGTAGCGTATAAGACACCACTACACCCAGCGTGATAAATAAGCCTAACTGATAATCGACTGAAAACGCGCTTTCAAACAACTTACCACCTGCAACTAACCCGGCAGAGGTGTATAGCGTGAAAAACAGTACGATAATCACCGCTGAAACAATGCGTAAGCTTGAGTTAGGCGTATCAAAACGCTTGGCAAAAAACTCAGGCACAGTCAGCGAGTCGTTGGCAACTTCGGTATAAACGCGAAGTTTTGGTGCTACTAGTAAATAATTGGCCAACGCACCTGCAACCAACCCTATTGCAATATAAACCGCATCGAAACCGGTTAAGTACATTGCACCTGGTAAGCCCATTAGCATCCAACCAGACATGTCAGACGCACCCGCAGACAGTGCGGTTACTTGAGGGCTAACTTGTCGCCCTCCCAAAATATAACCAGAAATATCACTGGTAGATTGTCGGTAAGCAAACAACCCTATCCCTAACATCGCTATAAAATACACCGCTAGTGATAGGTAACTTTCCATTGGCATAACGTTCGTTATTTCCTCTATTGCTCTTCGAAAACTCGTAAATGAAAACGCCATTTAACCTTTGCTAATTCAAATTCAAAAGCAAATAATTAAATCGAACAATAATCATTAGAGCTCTAACAATATAAGGATCTGACAGAAAATTTCAAGTGCAATTTTTAAACAACATCGTTTAGCTGGCACTTATGTTTAAATTAGCACCAACCATGTTTCACAGCATATTACGTTAACAAAATTTTTAATTACCACTAATATTCAACAACTTAAAAACACCAAGTCATTTATGAAACAATTTAACTTTAGCTGAAAAGGCGCGGAAAGCAGCAACTTTACTATCAGCTAAAACATTTTCATTAAAAATACTTTGTTACGCGCACTCAGACGAAATAACATCCAAAAGAAGCTTTTCTACAGGCAGTAAATGGGTAAGTTGCGTACAATCTTCACTATGTAGCGAGCGAACCCGATTAATTAGCTTCTCACACGCCTTTTCGTCATTTTTCACAGTAAATAGTTTCGGATGAATATAATATTTCCTGCAAACGGTGGGAGTATTGCCTAGTTCTGCTGCAACACACTTACTTAACGTACTCTCCCATTTCTTGGTTCTGGAGTTTGCTATCTGTTCATACACACTGGGCAGGTTTGTTAGTGCAAATCGACTTGATGCCCACGTTCGAAAGTCTTTACAACTGAACTGTTCACTTAGTTCTTTGTGGATGAACGCATTAACGTCTTCGCTCGTTACGTCGTGCCATTGATTATTCTCATCTTGATAACGAAATAAACAGTAACCCTGTTGTTGCGCACAGTCACAAACTAATGAAGCAAGCTCAGGGTCGTTTACTTTTAGTGTTCTTGGTTTGCCGTGCTTACCAATGTAAGCAAGTTCAACACTATCGTCACACTGCGCTTGTACATGCTTGCGCCGTAATGTAGTTAACCCATATGTGTTATTTTCCTTGCTATATTGAGCGTTGCCAACTCTAGCACCTGTGTAATCGAGCAACAGGCACACCAGCGCGCAAGCTCTTTCTTGCGTCCATGTTGGCTGTGAAATTAATGATAGACAGTGCTCACGGAATTCAGGAAGTGCATTACCAAAGGCAACCAAACGCTCAAATTTTTCTACTTGCTGCTGCTCGTGCCATTTGTTGTGATAGATATACTGTTTACGTCCTTTTTCGTCATAGCCGACAGCTTGAACGCTGGCTTTACTATCACGGCTTATAAAGGTGTCGCGCCAATTTGGAGGAATAACAAGCTTTTTGATACGCTTTAGCACGCGCTCTCCTGTGACTTTCTTTCCACTTGCATAGCGATAGTAAAACCGTTTATCACCGCAAGCGATGCGCCTTATTGATAGATGGCTATCATCAGAGTAGACGTTGCAATAGCCTTTAATCCGTTTCATTTATAGATACTCCTTTCCTTACCAGCTAAGTAAGACCGACTGTTAAGGTGCTGCTACGGCCACAGATGCTCGCTGTGCTTTCTTAGTCAGATTGCAAACAACGGTACCAAATCTCAATTTATAAATAGAATCTACAGAAGAACGTACAGAAATGATCACTACACGCGAGTAACCTTGCCGCAAGCCGACGCTTCCACGGCAAGACAGTGATTTTAAAGGCCATAACGAATTTTCACGCTATGTGTAAAATTATCACAGTACCGACTGTTTGGTCCGGTAGCGGCGCTTGCTAAAACTCAGCACATCGCTTCGAAATCCTTCTTTATTTCGCCTTCCAGCTTACTAAATCATATTTAACATTCCGAAAATAACCTTTAAAAACAATAATATAAAAACGAACTTTCCCTTTTTTCTACTAAAGTATAAACCGCTACTTTTCTTCGTCGGAATACAACTTGAATAAGTATGAACAATAGTTGTCGAGTTACCTATGCACTTGGGTGAAGCCGAACAGCAATACCCTTTGAAGTGCAAGTGAAGTGGATTAATTGAGAGAGTCCAAGTAAGAAGTCGAGGATTTAAAGATGAATGTTCAAAGTTCGAAAAACGTAGAGTCAAAAAGCGAAAACAGTAATGAACATGAGAATTTGAGAGCCCATGTTGTATCAACCGGTGATTTGCAAGTCGCGGCTGTATTTCCGTCAAAACTTAAAGTGCAGGAAGTACTTGAGATAGTTCAAGACCAAACATCTGTTGAGGTATCTCAAGTAGAAATTATCGAAGCTGGCGACCCTAAAATGAGTGAAAAACTTGAACGTAACAGCGCTGCCATAGGCAAAAGCATGTGGTCGTCCCACCTGTTGCTTGGTTCAATCGGTCTGATTGTAGGTTTAGTGGCGGCATTTTTGTTAACGCAGTTTGGCCCAGCGCTTACTCAACAAAATCCCTTATTTACCTACATAGCACTAATTAGCCCAGGCATATTCATTGGGTTATTCATAGCGGGTTTAATCGGTTTACGTCCAGACAGAAATGAGGTTATACAAACCGTAAGACACGCGGTTAGATATGGTAAAGTTGCGCTGGTAATTAACCTTAAAAAGTCACAGTCTGCTTCTAAAGTCTCGCAATTACTGAAGCAGCACACCGACAAAGTGGTCGAATCTATTCGGTAGCAAGACTAGCGACATAATATGGAACGCTGCTTCAAAGCAGAATGTGATACAGTAATCATAGCGGAGTTATCAATCTAGCTGTTCCAATATTTTCGAAGGGCAATATAACGCACTCCACGTTTATTGCCCTTCGTCGTTTGGTCGGCGTTATTCTGAAAGAGAGATTAGGCACCAATTGTATGGATTTACTATTTTTTGATTTAGATGGCACTTTATTAAATAAGTCTTCTGAAATCTCCTCGTTTACTAAAGAGACGTTGGGCTTGCTTGGTGAGAGAGACATTGCATTCACCGTAGCGACGGGTCGTACCATGCATTCAGCGCAATTTGTGCTACAAGGTCAGTCTTTTGTACTCCCTCACATTTATAATAATGGGGTGGCAATTTGGGATCCTGCCGGAAACGCGCTAACACTCGAAAATTTGCTCGCGCCCAGTGAAGTAAATCTTATTATCGAGCACGCCGTAAACAACAATATCACGCCTTTCATTAACACAGTGAATATGGATAGTCCAGATCACGAGCACGTGATTTACCATTCGTCGCCTAAGCATCAGGTGGAACACGATTTAATTGAAAAGTATTTTTCGCGCACTAAAGCGCGACTAGCGTCTATTGAGTCGCTACCTGCTAATGCACATATTACAAACATTAGTATGATCGGAGATGCACCGCTAGTCTATGACATGTATAAGCAGCTTAACATGCACGGAGGACTGATAGCGTACTCTGGGCCAGCTATCGAAGGGGATGAGTACCGTTGGATGGATGTACACCACAATCTTGCGAATAAAGGTAGTGCGGTAGAGCTTTTGCGCCAACAGTTGAATGCAAGCAACGTTATTGTGTTTGGCGACAGTGATAATGATTTAAGTATGTTTAAGCTAGCAGACGAGGCTTATGCACCTTCTAACGCTAAACCTTATATCAAAGACGCCGCCACTTCCGTCATTGGGCATCACGATGAAGATGGAATCGCCCGCTTTCTACGAGAGCGATTCTCACTTTAGAAGATGCTGATTAAAAAGCATCGTGAAAATGGTAGCCTTCAAACTATATGAATTAGGCTAGTTAATTAAGGCTACCACTCTATAGGCTCTCTATCTTTTAAGAATTGGCCATGGGGGCCGCCCTCTTCCATGGTTGCTAACCAAATAGCCGTATCTGCTCCCTCCTCGGGCGTTTTGGGCGCATCACTTCCACCCATTCTGGTATGCACCCAACCCGGGGTCATGCTATTAACGGTTACATCAAGAGACTTACCGTCAGCAGCTTCATCAACTACCGCTGCCATCTTAACCGTAAGCGCATTAATAGCAGCCTTTGTTATCGCATAGCACATTGGCCCTTTCAGCCCCTCGGCGAAGCTACCGTAACTAGAGCTTACATTGATAATACGTCCAAAACCTCGCTCAATCATTTGCGGTAACGTTTGCTGGATAAGTGTAAGCGGGGCGTTCACATTAATTTGCATCGATTTAGCCAACGTCTCAGAATTTACATCTTTCCATGGCGTGTCGTCTAAGATACCTGCATTGTTTATGAGGATATCAATAGGGCCATACACGGCCTCAGCTCGAACAAACGCATCGACGATGGCTGTTTCGTTATCAAGAGGCATCTCAATAATATGCAAATCCCCTCCCACAATATCTTTCTTGGCTTCAAGGCCGGCCTCTTCGTCTCGACACCCCATTAGCACTTTATAGCCTTTAGACAGCATTCCTTTTACTATTTCTAGACCTATACCTCTGTTTCCACCTGTAACTAATACGTTTTTCGTCATTGCCAATACACTCCTTGCATTTACGCTTGGGCTTGTTTTGCCTCAAAACGATTGGATAAATAAAAACACAGCGGGAAGATTACACTCCACACTAGAGCGATAAAAATATAAGAAAGCACAACGCTTGCGCCCAATTCAACCGCGCCGAATTTGGCGCCGGCGATATAACTGAGCGG
>NZ_JACSOE010000079.1:0-16772 GCF_014349115.1 Alteromonas sp. BZK5
TACTCATGTGACCTTCTCCTTCTTGATAGTGATTTGAACAACCCTATCTTGGCTCATTTGAAGCCTTTATGGGAGGAGAGGGTCCATACCATTAATCCGGTGACATTGTCACGAACGCACGACCACGTATCTGCGCTGGCGTCTTGTTCGTCGCCATTGGCATTTAAACGGGTAAAGTCGAAGCCGGCTTTACCACGCCCAGCTTTTTCAATTAAGCCATTCTGTTCAATAATATCAGCTCCGCGTTGTCCGTCTTGGCCAGGAAAATCATTTTGCTGCGCCTCTGTTAACGCATTATTGGTGGCTTGCTGCAAAAACCCCGTGTCGTTCAATAGCGGCGTCGGCATGGGGCGTATTCTAACGTTAATGGTGTCTTCAACACTGTTGTTGTTAGCGTCTGTTACAGTAAGTGTATAGGCCACCACAGTCGCGGTGGATACGGAAGGGGCAATAGCAAACGTAGATAGTGCATCGTTGTCATCTACCGGGCGAGCTGCCACTCCGGTGTTTGCCCCTTTGTTAGATGTAACGTTGTTACTGCGCTCCCAAGAATAAGTAAGCGGTAGTGCACTGGGAATACTGGTGCTTGCTTCACCATCCAAAATAACCACCTCACCACTGAAAACGCCTTGCGAGAAGCCTGCATCAACCACAGGCAGTGTCTCGGTTTCAGACTGCACTGAGATTGTCACTGTGTCTACGTCTGTTGCACCTTCGCTATCAGTTACTTCAAGTTGAAAAGTGAGTTCCTGAGACTCGTTAGCGATAGGCGTAGTAATTGTTAAGGTAGAAAGGTTCGTTTCCACCCCCGTAATGACGTTAGTGCCGCTGGTTTGAGACCAAACATAATCGGCAATTTCGCCATCAGACGTAGATGAGTCAGTATCGCTGCTTCCCGTGCCATCAAAAATAATTTCAACGCCGCCTGGGAAAGTATTCGCTGGCAGACCTTCCCACGCAGGCACATCAATACTTGCTTCCGGCGCTATGTTTACCGGCGCAACAGTAATTACCGTGAAGTCACTAGCGGTATTACCGCTTTGATCGTTTACCGAGACGGTAAGCGTGTATTCAGTGGCGCTATTAACTAACGGCGCGACGAAGCTCGCTGCAGAAGCGCTGGTGTCTTCATGTGTAATGGTCAGCGATGGAGACGCGCTCCAGTTGTACGTGTACGTGCCATCACCACCACTCACTTGTGCACTTAGTGAATAGGTCACGCCTTCCGTTACAGTAGCGTTAGCGCCTGCATTAACAACTAAGTTGCCATTGCCTGATCCCCCACCACTAGAGTCACCATCTCCGCCTCCGCCACCACCGCAGGCTGCTAGAATGAAAGCACCACCAATAACTGCAAGCCCGCGTATTACGGTGCGAGGAAGGTAGCTTGAAAATGAAGACGAACTTGATTGCATACGTACTCCCATCGCACTCTGTGCCGCTGTTCTATGCTCAGTGCGAGTAAAAACTTGATGTAGATAGAACCGCAAGATAAACAATATACTCTCACGGATTACACGTAGCGGTTATAAGAAGGTTTTCTTTGCTCTATCTGATTGTGAGCTTGCTTCTTGCGCTTCAGACACTGTTACTTGTAGCGCTTCTAGCTGCTTTTTACCTACCGCTACATCAGTCATGTCGTAAATCATCATACTGATAAAATCCACCTTACCCGTCGCAGAAGTAAGAGGAGAAAGTGTAATGTTTTGGTACATGAATGACTCACTACCTGTAATCGGCCGGTAGTTTGGAAACTTGAACAAATAAGGGCGTTGTTCCCATGTCATAAAGGCACGGGTTTTTAGGTCGAAAACGGGCTTAGCTTTCTTAATAAACCAGTCTTGTTTGATTGCGGGAAATAACGAAAATAACGTTTTGTCTCTTACTTCACTCGGCAAAAGCCCACTGTGACTTTCCATAAAACCGTTCCACACTTGCACTGTGAAGTTACAGTCTAGTACGACAATGCCAACGTCTACCGTTTGAAGCATGTCCATCATCCAGTGAAATTCTTGTAACTCATCTAAATGCTGGCTCATTAAAAATCCTCCAACAAGTGGGCGAGTTTAGAATTCATCATTTTCATAGACTCTTCCGTGAACAACAAAATCAAATCACACTGAACATTGTAGCCTTCCAAGCCATAGCTAAGCTCAATCGCCAACGTTCGCTTCCACTTTATTTGGTTCATGCTGATAATTTCAGTGATGGCACGATGTTGACCAAGTACAATGGGATGACCTTGGCTGAAGTTAATGTCCATTTGATGGGCCAGCCCTGTTAAACAGGTTCCAATCAAAATACTCGCAGCATCCATAAGCAGCTCTAACTGAAGCTGATCATCAACTTCGCCTTCTACATTGAGTATTTTAGCCACGTCGTCAAAGCTTGAGTCGCTCAAAATACACAACGCCTCACCACTAACACCTGGCCCTAAGAAGCCTTGGCATACCGCAGTAACTTGCTCATGGCTCTCAATATCAGAAAGCATCATGTGAAGTTCAGACACTTCAATTAAATTAACGTTGGGAATAGGCAGTTCAACAAACACGTTCATGGTGCGGGCTAAATGATCCCCCGCTTGCCCCATGGCTATGTTAGTGATTTCCTGGTAACAATCGCGGATTTCAGGGTCTAGCGGTGAAACTTCTTCCGGCTCTTCCTCTTCAACATGAAGAATGTTGAATTTATCTAGTACCTCGGCCAGCTTCTTAGGATCCACCGGCTTTCGAATAAAGTCCAAAGCGCCAAGCGATGTCACTCTTTCATGAGCTTCAGGCTGAATATCACCAGACACAACAATAACTTTGGTTTTAAGGCCTTGTTTCTGAATTGCTTCTAATGTGCCGTACCCATCTAAAACGGGCATATTGAGGTCGAGCAATAGAAGATCGCCCTTTCCTTCAGCGAGAGCCGATAGAGCATCTTGACCATTCTTCGCAAAATGTACGGCCACTTCCCAATCTTGAGGAAGGCATTTAGCCACTTGCTTGCGCGCAACTAACGAGTCGTCACATACGAGTACAGAAAACATTAAGTTCTTTTACCACCTAGCTTTTGAAACCAGCTACCGCCGGTATTTTCTAGCAATTTCAATTGTATCGGCACATCTACTGTGAACTGAAGTAACGATTTGAGTTAACTTACACTTCGCAGTAACCCGGTTACTTTTTGTTTGAATAGATACCGAGCATATAGTGATACGAAACACCTCACTAAGAAATAGCACTTTTGGGGAATATTGCCAGCACGTTTTTACTCACAAACATCACGGCGCGTTGATTCTTTGCTACGCGTTTTTACAGCAGCTTGTGCACCTTTTAGTCAAGGCGGGTGATTGCAGGTCTGGTCAGACTAAATCACAACAAATAGATAGAACGCCAAGATACGAGAAAAGCTATCAAACAAAGAAACCAAAAATGACAGGTAGTGCCAACGCAGTAAATATACCATTTACACAAAGGCCCAGAGTCGCCATCGCCGCCACGTCTTCCCCCATTTGAATAGCTTTGGCTGTACCAATTGCGTGGGCCACCGTGCCCATAGCAATACCTTGCGCCTGACGATTTTGTACATTGAGGACCGCAAACACACCAGTAGCCACAATGGCTCCAACTACACCCGTCACAATGACAAAAACGGCAGCCAATGCGGGAATGCCGCCAACCTGCGCACTCGACTCCATAGCAAGGGGCGTGGTGATTGATTTAGCTAACATGGTAATTTGTATTGCACGCGGTGCATCTAGTGCAAACAACGTAAGCCACGCGGTGAAAGGCGCGAGTATGCCACCAAAAGCAATACTCGCCATTAACCGCCAGCCGTAGTGCCTTAGCTTTTGCCATTGTCTGTAAATGGGTAGTGCTAATGCCACAGTGATAGGCCCTAGCAACCAATGCAACAAAGAAGCCGCCTGTTGATACTCAGTAACCCCTGTTTCAGTTAAATAAAGGCCAGCTGACACAATCAGCGCGGTAACGACAATGGGATGCGCTAGCGGGTGACCTTTGCATTTTTTGTTCACCCAAAGAGCAATAATGTAGCCAATTATTGAAACGCTAAGCCACAATAACCCCGTTAAGCTAAATGCTTGATGTAGAGCCTCCTTCATTCTTGCTTTCCACCCTTGCTTGCCACATCTGAGCCGCTGCCGCTTTTGCTATTAAACAATTGCTGCGAAAACCAAGCGGTTATTCCTAAACTTATCGACGTCGTTACAATAATCGCGATAGCAATGGCAAGTGCATTGGACTGAATGTCAGCCCAATAAATAGATACGCCAAGTACGGCTGGAATAAACAGTAAGGACATATGCTTCAAAGGAAAAGTAACAAAGCGCGCCGTGTGAACCTCAAGCTGAGGAAAAAGAAAAAGCATCGCGAGTAAAAAGAATAAGCCCATTAATGGCCCTGGTATAGGAAGGGCGCTCACATTAACGACAACAAGCCCAAGATAATAAGCAGCAAACACTAAAACTGCGCCCACTATCATGTTTCTTACATCTCGCACTATCGCTCCTTATTAGGCCTTGCAGGTCCTAGTACTTATTCCCAAAATTCAGTGAGTAAGTGTAACGATAAGCGAGTTAGACCACCAGCAGTACCATGGTCGTATAGTAGAATGTTGCACTGAAATGCGCTTTGACGTTCAGTCTGTCAGCCAAAACTGATAGTAATACTTGTGAGTAATCTTGAACGCTTCGCCACCTTGCATGACAACTCGCTGCTGATTGAGTTTTTGTTCCAGGTGCGCGATATGTTTTGCGTTGACCGCCACAGAGCGGTTACAGCGTTTAAAATTCTGCTCTCCCAAACGCTTAAGTAATTCACACAAGGTTGTGCGGACAACGTAGCTTTCTGAGAGCGTTTGAACACACATGTAGTCACCTGCAGCTTCAATCCATTTAATCTCTGCTGGATTTAAGCAACACCACCCGTTTTCAGCGCGTATCCCTACAACATTTGGCTGAACACTTTTGTTCAATTGCTGGCGCAATGTAGCTAGAAGCGCAGGTTCAGACACCCCATATTGTTCACAAAGTCCCTTTACCAGCATATTGAATTGAAAGTCCCGTTCATAAAAATGGTACTTGGTTTTGACATGCTCTATAGCGTTTAATACTTGGGGTTCTTCAAGTGGTGATTTAACAAATCCTGACGCGTTATGAGAAAAGGCTAACAGCGCTTCTTCGTCTTTATTTCCTACTGCAAGCCAATACCGTGATGCAAGGTTTCGACTTGACTGAGAGACTGAATAGAAACCGATGGACTGAGGATATTTCTCTGCTAAGGCAAGACAATGGCCTACAGATTGCGCGCCATAAACGTGACTGAATACGTTTAGCTTTTCTAGCATTTCGCAAAGTGAGTTTTGCATAGAAACAGAGTGTAAAAAAACCAGTGCGATCATCTGCGATCCCTTGCAAGTGCAAGCAGTAATAGCTGTCAGTGTTATCTATCCCAGTCTTAATAAGTGATGGGATGTAGACAGCGAAAAGTAAAAATAAGCGAAAAAGGGGCTATAAGCTGCATAGCCCAATCGCCAGGGTAGAAAACTCTTCATTAGCGTTTTGCTGTTAGTACACTAGGGCTAGCATTAATGCGACGAGCAATCAGTTGTGCGTTTTTAGATGCATTATGAGTAAGTGCAAAAGTAAGCATGTCTTGCCCGTTGCACACTAATCCTTCATGGATATATCGCATTTTAAAACCCGTCGCTTTCACGGCGCGATGCAATCGCAAACGGCTATCGCTTTTTACCGCTTCACACACTGCAATTAAGTTTTTTTCTACATGCTTGGGATACGGGGCGGCATTCGCTACTGTTGCAGTAAGCGACAAGGTTATTCCTAGTAAAGCAAGTTGGGTAACACGGCGTGACATAAACATAACAAGTTCCTCTGATAATATTCGGCAACGCGGTGACTACCTCTTTTGTCCCCGCACCATTAAATTAGTGAAACTTTGTAAAATTCACGCTATAAAAACGTTAAAGCACCGCTATTTGAGACGTTGCGACAAGTACACAAAAGCTAAGGTTTAATAATCGGTCTAAACTGTTATTAGTCGTACTTAACACACACTTTGCAACATTCTTATAAATGCATACATTGCAAAGTGGAAAATCATAAGCAAATACTCTTGCCCGCCTAGCGGTGCAGACAATAATCTAATTTCTTAACACGTATTCAAGGAAGAGCCATGTTAGAGCAGCAACAGTACCACCTTATTAGAGAGCATATGCAGCCTGGTGACATCATCGCATTTGGTGGCAATAGCCTATTTTCTCGTTGGACCAAACTCACTACACGCTCTGCGGTAACGCATGTGGCAATAGTTATGCAAACGAAGATGCGCGATGAAGATTCTAATCGATATTTTAATCAAGTCATGGAAGCTACATCGTATAAAGGAAAGCGAGGGGTAATGACCAATAGACTAAGCGAGCGTGTAGCATCTTATGACGGTGATATTTGGTGGCTGCCCTTGTCTAGCGCGTCAAGAAGTATCTTTGAGCAAAATAAGCGAGACTTCTTTAACTTCATGTTTGAACAAGACGGGAAACCTTACGACGTGCTACAGCTATTCGGCTCAGCAGTGGACGCGATTGATGAACATCCCCTGTTCGGCAGCATAAGCTACAATCAAGAAGACTTTAATAGCTGGTTCTGTTCAGAGTTAATTGCTGAGGGGTTGGAGACTGCAGGTGTTGTAAGTGGAGTAAATGCATCGGAAGTCACGCCAGTGGACATCTGCCGGTTTAACATTTTCAAAAAGCGTTACGTACAGCTTAAAGGAAAAGGAAGGGTAATTGGAGGGTTCAATTCACTCAAGGCAGATAACTGGGGCCAGATTGCCTAACCCCATTAATTAAAAACACATCTACCCCAATATGGGGTAAGGTGAGTTTTAGAAAATACTGTCTTGGTGAATCTTAATAAACATGCTCGTCCCAATTTTAGAGTAATCGATTTTATACTCTTTCCCATTTAGGGTTTGTACGAACAATAATGTTTTTTCGTCGCCAAACACATCGCTAGTAGTTACATCTACTAGTTCCATGTCCATCATCTTGGCATCGCGCTTGTTTTCAGGCACTTTGCCTTCGTACTGCTTAATACCTTTATAAGTAACAAGAATTGGCGGATGTTCATCACCATTGATCACCAATAGATCTAATTTTCTTATTTTATGAATGATGGTATTTCGACCACTTGTAATGAAGGGTTTTTCAGTCATTCTCATCTCCGCGACCGCTCACCTGCTTTATAGTTATTAACAAAGAATGTAAGTGATTGAGTTTATCACGATGTTAACAATCAGCACATAAGCATTTGGTTGATATATGTGTGCAAAGTATAAACATAAATTACACAAAATGAGCAATAAATCGCTAATTTTTGCGTGTAGTGTGTGTTTTTACAAATTGCTCGTCGGTTAAACTGCGCAAAAATGCAACCAACGCCGCCTTTTCATCTTCAGAAATCGCAAAGCCTTTTATGAACGGACTGCGGTAAGGGTTAGGGCTTTCAGCCAGATTTCCCCCACGAGCATAAAACTCAATGACTTCATCAAGGGTGGCAATACTGCCATCATGCATGTAGGGTGCAGTAAGGGCTATATTGCGCAAAGTAGGTGCTCTAAACTTCCCCATGTCTTGTTTATTGTGGGTAACGCTGTAAAGTCCCATGTCCGATTCCGGATAACTGCCCTTCCCATCTTCGTTATACAGGCCAGTGTTGTGGAAAGGCTGAGCCGCAAAAGGTTGAAAACTATGCTTCGACGATTGAGTGAAGTTCAGACCTCCGTGGCAGTGAAAGCACTCAGTGCGTTCTGAAAAAAACAGATTCAAACCTTCAAGCTGCTGGGCGGTTAGTGCATCGTCATCTTGAGCGTAAGCGTAGTTATCAAAAGCACTATTAAACGACACTAAACTTCTCACGTAGCTAGCAAGCGCCTTTACGATACTATTTAAATTGGGTGTATCATCACCATAAGCCGCTTCAAAAAGCGCTCGATATTCGCTGCCCTCAAAGCGCTTTAATATACGCTTTTCATTTCCCGTAACGCCCATTTCCACAGGATGTTCATTAAAAAGCGGGATCATCAGCTGCTTTTCTATACTTTCTAAATTGTTATGCGCCCAAGTGAAGGATGCATTATAAGCCACGTTTACTAGCGCTAATACGTTACGGTTTAGCGCGTCTCCGTTCGCGCCTACTGAAACCGCCTTAGGTTCAGAGAAAGCATGCTCTGGTTCATGGCAGCTGCTGCATGAAACCGTGTTGTTAGCACTTAAGCCCTTATCAAAGAAAAGCTTCTCTCCCAAAATTACGCTTTCTTCGGTCACAGGATTGTCTGCGGGAACGGGAGGCGGTGGAATATTGTGAGGCAAATTCCAAGTGTAAGGCGTGGGCGATTTACTGCACGCGCCTAAAATCATTACAACAAGCGCGATAATTGCCGCCTTGAAAGCGAGCAGAGCTCGCCTTCTAGTGCAAATTAAAAGTGCCGCTACTGCCACTTAATCCAAGGCCTGTGCACTAAATTCTGAATAAGCTTTTTACAGGGCTCAGTTTCAGGAGACTCGAACATACAACTTGGCGCTTCGTTTATATCAACTTGCGCGACAATGTTAGACACCGATACTTCCAAATCTAAATCAGTATCAAGCTGGGTCATCGGCAGAATAAACTCCACCCGGTTTGTGAAAGCACACGATTTTTCAGGTGGCCTGACTGCTGATTCAGAATCGCAACCCACGCTACCTAAATGATAAGACCATTTGCGTGTTTCCTCTGAGCCTTTAGACACATCCAGTCGCAAAAACTTATGACCGTTTTGCCAGCTCCAAAACATTGTACTGTCATTCAATGGCGAAGGCTGTGTAAGCGGGTTAGCGTGATTATCGTCGAAGGGAAGACCCATAGTGAAGCGCAAGTTTGTGGACAGCTTTAAAAGCTCTTCCGATACATCTAATACAATTTTGCTATTGGCATCATCAGGGTTGTTGCACTTATTGTGAAACTTTAGCAATGCTATATTCGGCGTCTGCCATTGGGTTTGTTTAAACTTAACCCGCTGCCACTTACCATCAATGCGCACTTCTGGCTTACTAAGGTAAAAACCGAAGTAATCTATATTCCATCGCTGTTGTCCAATACTCATGATCATTGGACATGCCCCCGTATCGACTCCCACCAACTTAAACGGGATTTCACCAGGCTCTCTTCCTTTGAGGTTAATGACATCACAGCCGGTTAACGACACTAGCGCCGCAAAGAGTAACGAAGGCATGACACTCATGCGAAAAGGCATTTTCATTTACGTATGTACTTCCTTTGGATATCTGGTAGTTTTTTTATACAAACTACCTTTTTCTAATTACACACTTGTGCGGACGACAAGATGAATGCATTCCCATTAACACTAATAGTGCTGCTTTTAGCATTTGTGAGTCAAGGTGCACAAGCACACACAGACCATGACAAAGCGCGTTTTGTTGCCGAAGACGGCGTGGACGCGGGCAAGTGTGACAACCGTTTCAGGCCCTGTAAAACGTTGAGCTATGCCGCGCGACAGGCCAATAAAGGCGACAAAATTCTCGTTGCTGAAGGCCAATATTATTTCGACAACGCTCAGCATGCACAAGTTCTAAACGACAGTCTTTTACCAGTATTAGGAGGCTTTTCTCGTGAAGATCATTACCAGGCACAGAAGCCTGCTTTGCACAAAACTACACTAGTTAATGTGCCTATCTATTTATCAGAAGCCCTTTATGAAAAAGGGTTCGACAGTATAACTGACGGAAAAGCCGCGTCTTCCCTTCAAACACAGGCATCATCGCACATGGTTCTTAGTTCCGAAGTCAGTGCAAATGAAGCTTGCACAGATGGAACGGCTGCCGACTTCCCATGCAGCAATATCGAACTACTCTCTAACGTACCTGTTAACGTGTTGTCGTCGGTATCAAATAGTACCAACGATATTTGGGGGCACGTCGATTTAAACAACCGTAGAGAATATGCCATTGTTGGCATGCAGGCCAGCATTGCCGTTGTAGATGTAACCGAGCCAACAGCGCCGGTAGTAGTGGGTGAAATTACCGGTCAAAGTACGACATGGCGCGACATTAAGGTCTATCAGTATTTCGATAGCGCTGCGGGGCGTTTTAAAGCGTACGCCTATGCCAGCGCCGACAGCGTAACAGAAGGTTTTACCATCATTGACCTTAACGACCTCCCTAATGGTATTAGCTTAACGAAGCGGATTAACGACGATAACCGTGCACACAATATCTACATCTCAAACGTAGATTACACGCTAAACACACCGTTAAATGACGCTGCGCCTCAGCTACATTTGGTTGGTCAGGATAGTAACGGCGGAGCCTTTCGTTCATATACGCTAACCTCACCTCAAACACCAACCGCGTCTTACATACCTAGCGGTCTTACACGTGCCGACTATACGCATGATGCGTCATCTATGCGCGTTACCGACGCAAGAGCGCAAACTGACTGTGTGAATGCTACGGCTGATGGATGTACGGTTATGCTTGACTTCAATGAAGATGCAATGCGCCTTTGGGATCACACGAACACAAATAGTACCTCTGAACTAAGTAGTATTAGTTATAACGAGGTTGCCTACACCCATAGCGGTTGGTTTAGTGAAGACAAGCAATATGCCTTTGTTCACGATGAGTTGGACGAGCGAAACTTCAGCTTAAATACCCGGGTTATGATTTTTGATATTTCATCACTCACAACACCTGTGCTTGCCAGCATTTGGACCAGTGACAACGGCACTATCGATCACAACGGCTACGTAAGAGGTAACCGCTACTATATGTCTAACTATGAGCGTGGCTTAACGGTACTAGACATTTCAGATCCTACCGCGCCTGTAGAAGCTGGCTTTTTCGACACCTACCCTGCTTTTAACAGCACCAACTTTAATGGTGCGTGGGGCGTATACCCGTTTCTACCTAGCGGTAATATTTTGGTTAGTGATATTCAGCGCGGTTTGTTTGTATTAAAAGACAATACGTTAAGCGCAACAACAGTTGCGGCCTTCTCTCAGGCTAATTATGAAACGGATGCTGATACAACCTTAAGCCTTCCTGTTAATAAGACAGGTACCGAGGCTATGACAGTTGCGTATGAAGTAATAGCGGGTTCAGCCACCAGCAGCGATGTAATGTTAGCGTCTGGAGAACTCAGTTGGGGTGCGGATGAATCACAAGCTAAAAATATCACGTTAAGCATCGGTGCTAATGAAAATACTGAAAGCAATGAAGTATTTTTCGTCAGATTATTTAACCCACAAGGAGGAGGCATCACCTCTGGTAGCGGCTATGCTCAAGTCACTATTAACGGTACTGCACAGCAAGGAAAAATTGAATTAAGCACTGGCGAACGCACTATTTTAGAGACTGACTCTGAACTTGCGTTAAACATTGTTCGCCAAGGCGGAAGTGAAGGCGAAGTAAGTGTGAACTATTCACTGGAAAGCGGCACAGCAGTGAGCGATGAAGACTTTGTCAGCCAAAGCGGCACGCTAACTTGGAGCGACGGCGATACCAGTTCGAAGACTATAAATATAGCGCTTATTAACGATACTACCGAAGAAGACAACGAACGATTTCGTTTAGTACTTGCTGCACAAGACACAAATCTTCTAGGTGGTGTGGTAGAAACGCTGATTACGATAAAAGACGATGAGAGCAATCAAGCCCCTGTGGTAAACGCAGGAACAGATGTTGAAACCGATGTAAGAGCCAGCGTTGAATTAACGGGAAGCGCCCAAGACCCCGAAGGCGCGTTAACAAGCGTAGAATGGACGCAAACCGCCGGCGACACGGTTACCATCAGAAATGCAGATACATTAACCATGTCTTTTACCGCCCCATCATCTCAAAGCAATTTAACTTTTTCGTTAACTGCAACCGATGAGTTTGGAGTTAGCGCCAGCGACACCGTTACTGTTACCGTAAACGAAAGTGTAGTGAGCTTGCCAACGGATACTAATTCAAATAGCTCTGGTGGAGGCGGTTCTACGACTCTGTTTAGCATGTTAGGCTTGTTGTTAGCGTTTGGATGGCGCCGTGTTAAAATGCCAGACAAGGCACATAAACTACAGCTTAGTGAACAAAAATAAAGCAAACAAATCACAAAGCCACCAGCGAGGCGTGACAAGGCAAATAAAACTGCTTATACTTGCGCTCGCTTGTGGTTGTTATGCATAGCAATTTGCAATAAAAAACTGCACAGCACATCTCAAAATGGCCCCATAGCTCAGTTGGTTAGAGCATCCGACTCATAATAAGTTGCGCTGGTCATTTAGAAAGAGATAAAACAGATTAAATACAATAGGTTGCTAGAGAGTAAAAAACAAATCCGAAATCGTGTAAGCCTGTTGTAAGTAAAATAAAAAGTTTTCGGCCCAATAGCTCAGTTGGTTAGAGCATCCGACTCATAATCGGCAGGTCCCCTGTTCAAGTCAGGGTTGGGCCACCATAAAATAAGCCCTCAAGCTACACAGTTTGAGGGCTTTTTTTGGGGGGTGGATCAAGGTTTATAGAGAGCGCCCAGCCCAACTAAGACCAGTATTATTTTTTTCTTCGATTTTACTGACAAGCTCACTAGCAGAAATTTTCAAAGCTTGCCCTAGTTGTATCAAGCTCTTAATTGTGGGCAGGCGAAGCCCACACTCTACCCTAGAAACAAAAGTTCTATCCAGATTAGCTCTATAGGCTAGTTCTTCTTGTGAAACATCTATCTTTTTTCGGTAACCTCTTATCACCTCACCACACACCAAGACGACATCTCTTGTTTCTGTGTTTGCCATATGGCGAGGTTTGCTCTAATGTAGCCTATAGCCCACGGCCTATAGGCTACAGAAAAGGAAATCAAAAGGCTCTTCTATGAAATCAAAAACAAAAACCTCAAAAAGAAAATCTGTTTTAACTCTTTTATTACTCGCTGTACTTGCATACGTATTTTATCTCGCTGGACAAGGCGACCTTCCAAAGAAGGCTGAATCAAGTTCAACAAAACTATCCGCTTCTGAAACAGTTCGAATTCAGGAAGAAGCAAAAATGAGAGCCCAAGCATCATTTGAAAGTGAAACTATTGTTATTGCCAAAAGAGCAGTTTTAGGTCTGCTGAAAGATCCAGAATCTGCCAAATTTAAAGATGTAAGATTCAATGAAACAGAAAGCGGTGGCGCTGTCGCCTGTGGATTGGTGAACTCCAAGAATAGCTTTGGAGCGTTTTCCGGTTTTCAGCGTTTTATTTCAAATGGTAAAACTACGTTCTTGGAAGAACAGGATAAAAATATTGCGGATACGTGGGCAGAAGTTTGCATACCAAGTAGATAATCACGCATTATCAGTGCTAGCGTTATCCCTTATTTTTAAAGGACAACGCTAGTCATGAAGCATTGCAAGATTTAATGCTTGCCAGTCGTATTCAGATAACTCTCAACCAGCTCTTCATATATTGCTTTGGTATCATTTCTTTCAAGTGCGTCCCACAAAATATCCATAGCAATACGATTACATATATCCGCCAAAACAATGGCATCCAAGCGATATTTCACTTGTTCAACAGGACTCCAGTTTTCTCTTCTCTTTATATTATGATGGTGTAAAAAGCCTCGAAGCTTAACAATGTGATGGACATACTCTTCAAAAGTTAGATGGGCAAACTCATTTTCAAATTGCGTTTGCAGCTCGGTTGGCAAAGTCTTCGAATAACCTTTTTTGAAAAGGGTTTCGTTTGAAGCATTTATTAATAGTGCAGATTCTTTAAACTTCTTTTCAACGTGTTGATTCTTCGTTTTTCCTTCGCTAAATGAAGATTCTAACATTAAGTAAAAGTCGTAAAATGCTTCTATAAACTCTCGATGCTTAAGGTCTAGTTGTCCCCTACGATAAAAGGACAACCTTAAATCGTTCGTTTTTTCTTGAACTGATGCAAAGATGGGACGCATTACTAGATCAGGGGGAATTGCTGGAAGTTTGTCAGTATCTAATTCGGAGTAAGAAAGCTTGAACTTGTTGACAGTTATTAGGCTTTTCTCAAATTCATTCTCTGGGAAGAACTCAATTTCAGGGCTTTCCACTGCAATACCGTCAACTCCCCACAGTCCCCAGTAACTCTCAATGCTGCGCATTATCGGTTCGATTTGCACCCATCTTGGATAATTTAAATGAATAGTTTTTGATGCTGAGTCTGACAGTGTAAATGAATCTAGTTCTTTTTTTGTAAGTGTTATTTGCACAATCACACGCTTTAAAAACTGCTCTTCAATGACAAACTGAAAGACTAAATCGTCGACTTTGCAGCTTAGCAGCTTTTCTACCTTCAAATTTCCATTGATATCGAAACTGTACGTGCATTTCATAACTAATCCTTGTTCTGTTTGTTGTGAGCATGCTAACAGTTCTTTAAATATAGTACAGGCTCACCTGTCTTAACATTCGCTTTAAGGTGAGCTTGCATAAGGGCAGCAAGTAGCTCCCAGTCCACTAGTGACTCTCTAACAGGAAAAAGAGCATAAGGTTTGTTTGCGTCCTTATGCTGCTGATTTTCAAGTGCTGCAATTCGTTGCAGCACTTTTGTTCTAGCACTATGCCGCATTATCTTTACTCGGGAAGTAAATATCAGCAAGCATACATAGCGTCTCAACACGTTGGTTGTGATGTGGATGCCGAACAGCAATAAAACTGGCAATCCCAAGATCTGGTTCCATAAAACTAGCAAGTTCATTTGCAGGTACATCACAGCGAATACAAGTAGCTGGGATATTCTTATCACTGTAATCGAATAACTTTTCTATGTCCTCTGCAACTACCAACTTAAACTCACCCTGCCCTGTTTGAAGAAATAGGCAACGCACTGTGCGCAGATGCTTATCGTGTGGCCAAAACATTTGACCACAATCATCATAAAACTTAGTCAGCCGAAAGCAGTCCTCTGGTGCATATCTGTATAAGAGAGGTGCAAACTCTTTCATATGATTTGTAGGGATGATGAAACGTTCTTCTATATTTATCTTAGGCATTGGCATTCCCCTCCAAAGCAGCTAAGCGGTCCTCAATATCTTCAAGGTGGCGGATTTCACCAAGCGCCCCAATTATCTGAATTATTCGCTGCACACTGTCAGGTGACAATCCCCCCTTTGAGGTTGCCGCTAACACTTGCTCCGTTTGTTCAGCAAGAGAAGCAGCGGTATCGAGCTCGAACTCAACCTTTTCGCTCTGTGCTGCTAATGTGGGTAATACCCGCGAAATAATTAATTGTGCAGATTGAACATTACACCGCCCATAGTGGTAACAAACTCAGCCCAATTACCTTCATAGTCTGTATCAGTATCTAGCTACCACCATCTATATTCTTACCTACGTATTTGGCAATGTCTTGGAGCAGAACAGTATTATTAGTCAATATCGACGTAGGTAATTCACTTCTGAACTGCCCCATCTTCTTCCATAGCGGAATATGCTTACATATCTATTACGTGCCTTTGATTCGTATCGACGGTAAACGGAGTCAGAAATATTTGCATCAAAACGTTTAAGTAAATGACCTTAATGTACAAGTCAACGCTGTTCCTTTGCCTAGTTTTTAAGTAATCAACTATTTGTTACCTTCTAGTTTTTATTTATTTATCTATTACTGAACGTTACTGTACGTATATAAATATCAGCGGTATCGGTTGCAAACCTCAAGATGACTGAAGACGAAAAGCGTATTGAACAAGAAGCGATTAAGTTTGCTAAGAAGAACCGTACTGCCATTGCAAACGAGCTAACTAACAGAAAAAGATTCCCTCCTGAAGATGAGCCTGTAGCGGTCTTTATGGCCGGCTCCCCTGGCGCGGGGAAAACCGAAACCTCCAGAGAGTTTCTGCAAGAAGTTGAGGCTACTAATGTTATTCGATTAGATCCCGACGAATTGCGCCACTATTTCGAACAATATACGGGAGACAATTCATTCCTATTTCAAAGAGCTGTCTCCTCTATTGTAGAACGAACTCTGGACAATGCGTTTAAGCGTAAGCAATCATTTTTACTTGATGGAACGCTATCAAATTACGCTATAGCAGAGAAAAACATTAAACGGGCTATTGATCGAGGTCGCGCAGTTCTCGTATTGTTCGTTTACCAATCACCAGAGTTAGCATGGAAGTTTGTTCAATCTAGAGAGCGAGTCGAAGGTCGACGGATTAACCCTGAAATATTTGTAGAGCAATTTTTAGAATCTCAAGCGGTAGTACGGAAACTAAAGCAACAATTTGGTGGTCAGATAAAAATAGATCTACTGTTAAAGGACAACGAGGGGGGCACTCGCATGTACCACGCCAACATTCAGGCTGTAGAAAATCATGTTAAGCATAAATTTACTCGCGAGACGCTTACTACCCTGATACAATCGCTGCCCGCTCATTAATTGGGCAATAAAATGGGAGAATAATGATGTTTGCCAGATTAAAAAACGGCCAGACAACAAAGTACAACTCCAGCCTGTCTGAGTTCGTTCGCAACGCCGACTCGTCTAAAAAGAAAAAGGTATACAGCCGTGTTATTGATAGAGCTGTAGAATCTCAGAATTCAGTTGTGAAGCAGGCTGAGCTACTACAAACTCGCTAATATTCGAGGGAGTCGAGACTGTAACTAATTTTGTGTAACTGCCTATCTCAATTTACTCTATAGAGAGTTAAGGATAGGCAGATGAACATGAATAAGAAAGAGCTTGAAGCTTT
>NZ_JACSOE010000080.1:0-16207 GCF_014349115.1 Alteromonas sp. BZK5
AGGAATGGCTGTTCCCTTTCAAATTCCCAGAATGAAGCTAGGAAGCTTGCCAGACCTTCCCGAAGGGCGAGTTTAAAATGTCCGTACTCTTTGTTGTGTTACCTTGATGTAGAGCCACTATACCTGCGGCAACACGCCGCGATTACGAACATTTTAAATCTCGCTGCGTGGGTGATTATCTGTGCGGATTGGTATCTTGCCGAATTGTGCGGGTATAGCCTTGCGCTAGCTCACTGCCGAGGCGGAAGAAGAAGTACACGATTCGCGTCGTCAGCATCAACGTCTTTTTCTCAAGTAAAAAGCCTGCTCGTAAAAATAGCAAATCTTTATACAGAACAAGTAGTTGATGACCATGCGCTGTTCACTCGTGCGCTGAAATAAAGATATCAGTAAAAAGCGTATTTTTTACAAGGCGAACTGTTGTCATAGACGTGTCGATAGCATTACTTAACACCTATATTAGCTTTTGGTTAAGAGTTAAAGGTATGAGTAAACTTACCTGCAGATTGTAAGAGATTGATATTTAAGCATTATTTTAAAAACAGCTTGAATAAGGTTAAGTCATTCCTATCCATTACAAATGCCCTTAGTGTAGTTCAAGCAATAAGAAAATTGCGCTTCACATATCACTCTGTTTTTTCTATTTCGGCAAAAGCAGAAGCAGTAATTATGTGAATTAAAAATAATGAAAACTACAAAGGGAAAATGACGTGAAAACATCATTAACTTTACTATCTGCAGGAATCATTTCTGCACTTTCTTCAACCGCCATCCAAGCTAACGATTTAGTCATTAGTGGTGTTATCGATGGACCGTTAAGCGGTGGTGTTCCAAAAGCAGTTGAACTTTTCGTAGTCAATGACATAGCAGATTTATCTACCTATGCCCTTGGAACTGCAAACAACGGCGGCGGTACTGATGGCGAAGAGTTTACGTTTCCAGCTGGTGCGTCTGCAAGCGCTGGTACTTATATCTACGTAGCATCAGAAATTGATGGATTTACTGCGTTTTTCGGTTCTGCACCAGACTACGATACTTCATCAATGGGTATTAATGGTGACGACGCTATTGAGCTATTTAAAGATGGCAGCGTTATTGACACGTTTGGCGATATCAACACCGACGGTAGTGGCACCACATGGGAGTACCTAGACGGTTGGGCATACCGTACGTCAGGTCAAACAGCAAATGGCGGCAGTTTCGAAGCATCTAACTGGACTTACAGTGGTGTTGACGCGCTTGATGGCTCGACCACTAACACTGACGCTGCAACGCCTTTTCCAGCGGGTACATTTACCACTGAAGGTGGCGGTGACGTTGTAGAAGTTCCAGAAGAGCCTGCTGTTGAGCTAGGTATTTGCGGTGCAGACGCGACACTTATTAGTGCTATACAGGGCAGTGAAAGCAGCTCTGCTGAAGTTGGCAATAACGTTATAATTGAAGCTATTGCAACTGGCACACGTGCTGGCGGCTTCTTTGTCCAAGAAGAAGCGTCTGATTACGACGCTGACGACGCCACGTCTGAAGGCTTATTTGTAGAAGGTTCTGTTGACGTTGAAACAGGTAACCTGGTTCGCCTTTACGGTGAAGTAGAAGAAAACTACGGTATGACCACACTTGCTATGGATAGTGATGTGGCTGCACTTGATTGTGGTACAGCGGATGCTGTAGCAGCGGTAGAACTTTCTATGCCGTACGAACTTGACCTTGAAACCGTTGAAGGTATGGTTGTTAGCGTGACTGATGCAACAGTGACGAGTACAAACAACCTGTGGCGTTTTGGTGAAATCGTTGTTAGCGATACAATTAAACGCCAACCAAGCGACGTAGCTGCGCCTCTGTCTGAAGCTTATACTGCGGCAGAAGAAGCGAGCGAGACAAGCCTTCTTACAATCGAAGATAACAGCAGCTCGCAGTACCCAGATGCTCTTAATTACTTCCCTACTTTCAGCTACGCTAATGCCATTCGCATTGGTGATTCGGTTTCTGCTGCTGGCCCACTCAACTACAGTTTTGGCACTTACAGAATTAATCCAAGCGACGTTATCGAAGTAACGTCTTCTCGCGAAGCAAACCCAGTGGTTACAGAAGGCAACCTATCTATTGCTACGTTCAACGTGCTTAACTACTTTAATGGTGAAGTAGATGCAAATGGCGACGTAACTTTCGATTATGACGAAAACCGCGGCGCAGACGATGAAGTGGCGTTTGAATTGCAACAGGGTCGTATCGTTGAAGCTATCGTTAACCTTAACGCAGACGTTGTCGGTTTGATGGAAATCGAAAACGATGGTTTTGGCGAAGATAGTGCTATCCAATCTCTAGTTAATGCTATTAACGCCGAACTTGGTGAAACCGAGCAATACTCATTCATCGCAACCAGTGATGGTAGTGAAATTGGTACGGATGCGATTACTGTAGGCTTGTTATACAAAGCTGCAGTAGTGACGCCAGAAAATGATGCCATGGTAGTTGCTATGCCAGAGCAACAAATTGATGAAGATAGCCTGGCACGCATGCGCCCAAGCCTTCTTCAATCGTTTGTACATACTGAAAGCAGCAAATCGTTCCTTGTTGCCGTGAATCACTTTAAATCAAAAGGTTCACAGTGTGCAGAAGATGTGGCAGAAGCGCCGTCTGAAATCACCACGATTCAGGGTAGCTGTAACGCACTTCGGGTATCGGCAGCTATCACATTAGGCAACGCATTAAGTGATGAGAGCCTGCCTGAGCGCAAGGTAATCTTAGGCGACTTAAACGCTTATAGCGCTGAAGATCCAGTAGCTGTACTCACCGATTACACACCTGAGTCTCGTGGATACACTATTACGACTGCGGTCAATACAGGTATGGATGAAGGCTCGTCAGTGGACGTAGAGTCTAGCTTCGGCTATCACAACTTGGCTGAAGAGTTTGATGCAGAAGGCTTCTCATATTGGTTCTACGGAACTGAACAGGTGGGTAGTTTAGATCACGTACTAGCAAGTGAAGCCATGCTTGCAGACGCCATTGACGGTGCTCACTGGAACATCAACTCTGTTGAAGCTTACCAGTTGCAGTACGATCAAGCGCTTCGTTATTACCCAGATGAAGACGGTTACGCCTTTACTGATGTTGGTCCATTTAGAAGCTCAGATCACGACCCATTCATCGCAACCTTTGACCTACAAGCAGACGTAGTTGAAGAGGAAGAAGAAAACAATGATAGCTCAGGTGGAGCAATGGGAGGAATTCTTGCCCTGCTAGCTGCAGCGATTGGCTTTCGTCGTCGTTCGACTACTGCTAAGAAATAAAAAGTGAAAGAATGAAGTCCACGCTTAACGGGCGTGCTTCATTCACATAAAAAAAGCTGCCTCAATGGAGGCAGCTTTTTTATTGGTACTCTTTCCAATGACAGTCTGTGTAGTAACCGTTATGCTTTAACAGCCACCACACCAACTAAGTCAGCAGCGTTACTGTCGTCCACTTCTATACCTATTCGGCTTATGTACTGATCCCGCTTTTCAGCCTGGGTTGGCGACAAGTCACTACTTAAAAGAAGCTTCGCCGCTTTATGGGCCGCTTCCATCTGCTCGTCTGTTAAATTATCCCCTAAGTGGATTTGAGTAATAACTTTTAACAAGCTCAGTGCAACTTGTTTGTCTTTAGGCGACAGTGTTAGTGCCTGGCGTAAATTGTTGAAAGCTGGCGACAACCGGTTCTCTTTGTAGTTAACCGCAGCCATTTGCTTAAGCTCTTTTGTGGTAAATTGAATTTCAGTACGTTCAATCGACTCTTGATTCAGGTATTCATTTACCACTTGAGAAGTAAACGTGTCCCCTTCAATTTGCTTTCTAAGCTTATCCAAAATACTCACACAGTGTTCACGCATTCCTAACTCGTGAAATGCTTTCATTTTATCGAGGCTATCTTCCATCGAGAGGCCGTCGGTAGATGCCGAACGATCCTTCATCAACTTTTCAGCCCCTTTTTTGTCGTCTCGCAAGCACAAGACACGCGCTTTTACGACGTCAATCTGCTCGCCAAGCTGAGACTGCATGCCCTTTTGTTGTTTCAATTCTTCCAGTTCAGATTCTGCGCGTTTCATATAGCGTTCGCCTTCTGTACTGCCAAGGCTTGTGGCTAAATCAATGGTTGAACGAATAACATTGAGCGTTAGCTGAGGTGAGTCATGGATAGAATTTTTAGCGAACTTTGCCATATTTTGAACGGCTGAAAGTTGCCCCACCTTATCGTGGTTCAATCGAGCAAGATCCCATAACCGTTTGTTACGCTCAATATTGCGAGGTGCTAGCCTACTCGCCTCTTTCATTTGTTCGTAGGCAATATCGAACTGCTCTTTCTCTATGAAATACTGGGCAAGCAAGTCAAAGGTTAAGAATCGCGTGTCGTGGCGCTGCAATAAGTCATCAACCAGTAGCTGCGCTTCTTCTAATTCATCTTGTCGAAGCAACGACCGGGTTAAACCAATGTGAACCCACGCATGATCCATGCTCTGCAATAAGCCTCTAAAGTAGTCTTCCGCAGTTTGATAATCGCGAAGCTGCAATAAGCAATCACCAATTAAGCGTTTAATTCTGGTGTGATACTCCGATAGCGAAGGATCTTTTAACTGGCGCTCTGCATAGTACATAGCGGTGGAATAGTCCCCCACCTGCATACAATGAAGCATTTTATGTAGCTTTAACCTTATTTGGATAAGGTATTCCAAACGCAGCTCAATTTTGTTGCGCTGAAGAGGTTTGACCCAAAAGTCATCCGGTTGCAATTCAACAATACAATTAACCAATTCAGGCGATGTCTCTGCACTGAGAAAAATGACCGTGGTGGTGTCGTTGATGTGATTGAGGTGTTTTAATTCTTCAAAAAGGTGAAAGCCATCTTTGTCGTGACTGACGTTAAACGCCAGTAAAACAAAGTCGTATTGTCTTGCAGCACATAACCTTTTCGCGTGAAAGGCATTAAAAGCACTGCTTACGTTTTTTATTCCAATTTCATGCAAAGCTGATGACACTACATCATGTACAAGCCCCTGGTTATCGATAACCAGCACATGTAATTCTTCTCTTGGGGTTGGGGCAGGTATTTTTTCCAGCATTTACCAATCACTTCTAACGTCTTTTCCCTAAGCGTCGTAATAGAATACTTGCTATTGCGACGGCACAATGTTGCGCGAGCTGTGCGCGAGAGGAGCTGGCCCATAATTCAAACCAGTTTTGTAATAATAGCGCGCATACAGCCTAAACTTATTATACATAAGTCTTGGTTTTTAGATACACGTGCGTTTCACAACGTGATTAGTGCTTTTATCGAGGCGGATCAATCGCGTCGTTAACGCTTCCGTTAACCCTAAACCAACCTGCAACCGAGTGACGGCTGCGGGCAGCAGGTAATACTTCATGAGGGAATTGTTCGCTCAAAAAGACAACGAAAGTACCTTTCGTTGGCAGCACCCTTGTTCCAATTAGATCACTTTCATCAGTGTAGAGCACGAGTTCTCCCCCATCTTCTGAAGTCCATTCGTCATTCAAATAGGCGACTAAAGACAACACGCGATTGCCCTGACCTTTAAACGCATCTACATGGCGTTTGTAAAATTTACCCGGCTCATAGCAGGCAAAATGACTTTCAAAAGAAAAAAGCCCCATAAAGAGCGAACGATTTACATACTGCTGCATGGCTTCACACCACGAAAGCCACAAAGCGCCTTCGCTAGATGAACCTGTAATCCAGCAAATCTCGTCCCCTCTAACTTTTTCAGCCTTTTGATAATTCTCTGCGCGACCAATACCTGCCGCTTGATATTCAGCTTCAGAGATTGAACGCTGGCAGGCCAAAAGTGCTTGTGTAATGAAATCAGGTAAACCATGCTCTTGAATAGAAAAGCCTTTCGTGACTAAGTCATCGACGATATTTTCAAATATGGCTTCATCGAAAACGTGAAGAGGCTGATACGACGCAAGTTGTTCTCTATTCATCAGAGCATTTCTACCTTTGAGCGGTTAACTAATCGTGTAGTTAGGAGCGGGTTGTGTACGTTAAAAAACTAGCGAACTTATACGCGGGGTTGAATCCTATAGCAATTGCATCACCACGCATTTTCCGCGCTATTTTTTTATCGATAAAAGAAAAATTATTTGTCGTTAAGAAGTCGCACGCTTCTTGCTTATTTAATATTAATTTTAAAGTGAGCAAATGACGGTAAAGGTAAACTAAATCAATAAGTAAACCGAAGTGTATATTTTAAGAGAGTTGATTGAGAGACTTTTCTTCTGCCCTTGTTTCCGTTGCCATTACGTCTGCACATACGGATTGTAATTAACAGTTGAAAAACGCATGGCAAGGCGGTTTAGTAAAGATATACGCAATGTACGTATTAAAATTTTTAGCAAAAAGAGTAACCCATGAGTCAAGATCAAACACAAATAGAAGAAACGGAACATCATCTAGACTTAAGAAATTTGAGACTGGACGACTACAACGATGTTAAAGCGTTAATGGATGAGGTATACGCCAACGTTGGAGGCGCATGGCCTTACTCTAACTATAAAGCCCAAGTTACTACATTTCCCGATGGGCAAATATGTATTGAAGATAAAGGCAAAGTGGTCGCTTTCGCCATTTCAGTGATTGTAGATTATGACCAGTTTGGGGATAAACACAGCTACGATGAAATTACGGGTGATGCTTATTTGACCACACACGATCCTAACGGTGATGTGCTTTATGGTGTTGAGGTAATTGTTTCACCCGAGTATCGAGGTCTACGCCTTGGTCGTCGTCTCTACGAAGCACGTAAAGAGCTCTGTCGTAACTTGAATCTAAAATCCATTATGGCGGGCGGTCGAATCCCGAACTATAAAAACCATGCGCATGAGCTGTCGCCTTATGAATACATTGAGCAAGTCAAGCTCAAAGACATCTACGACCCCATTTTAACTTTTCAACTTTCAAATGGATTTGAAGTCAAGCAAGTCATGTCGGCTTACCTTCCAGAGGATGAAGCCTCACAGGGTTATGCGACGCTACTTCAGTGGCACAATATTTATTATGAACCGGGCACGCCTTCGCTCATCGCCAGCAGGAAGACCAGCGCACGAATCGGATGTATTCAATGGCAAATGCGTTACTTCAATAATGTAGAAGAGCTTTTACAACAAGTAGAGTACTTCGTCGATGCCTTGTCTGACTATTCTTGCGACGTTGCCCTGTTCCCTGAGTTTTTTAACGCGCCGTTAATGGGCCTGAGCCCGTCAGATTCATCAATTGATGCAATTTGGCATTTAGCGACCTATACCGATGAGATTTTAACTGCCGTGTCTCATTTGGCCGTATCGTACAATATTACGATTATCGCAGGTTCTATGCCTGTGGTAGAAGAGGAAGAGCTCTATAACGTCAGCTACATTTGCAAACGCGACGGCACGATTGAAAGCCAGTATAAGCTTCATCCAACACCTCACGAAAAAGAAGATTGGATAATGAAAGGCGGAAACAGCCTTAAGACATTTGATACCGACTTCGGCAAAATCGGCGTTTTGATCTGCTATGACGTGGAGTTTCCAGAGCTTGCGCGTATTCTTGCCGATCAGGAAATGCAAATTTTGTTTGTCCCCTTCTGGACAGATACCAAAAACGGTTATTTGCGCGTGCGACGCTGTGCGCAGGCCCGCGCTATTGAAAACGAATGCTACGTGGCAATTGCAGGTAGCGTAGGTAACTTACCCAAAGTGGACAACGTAGATATTCAATATGGGCAAACCGCGGTTTTCTCGCCAAGTGATTTCGCGTTCCCACATGACGCAATTGTCTCTGAGACCACGCCAAACACAGAAATGACGCTCATTGTTGATTTGGATTTGGATAAACTCACTAAGCTTCAAAATGAAGGCTCTGTGCGGAATTATCTTGATAGAAGACGAGATTTGTATCGCGTTGAATGGATCGGCGATAAGCAGTAGCGCTACGCTTTAAGGAAATTCTCGGATTTTATGGCTTATGTATAATTGACATTGAGCATAAGCCGTAGAATTTCCTTTAATTTAGCGATAACATGCTTTAGCGCGCAAATATAAATGTGCTGTCTTCTTATTGAGTTAAAGCATCTAAATGCGATGAAGTTAGTACTACATAACGAGATTATAAATTTACTATGGCAAATAATTCGAAAAACGATGAGTTTCCAACCATTAGATTGGATGAAGAAGACCGTCGTGATTACCAAACAAAACGTCAGGCGGCGCCAACAAAAGCAACGCCTCCACCTTCATCTGCCCCATCAGCAAACCGCCAACCCTCTGGTGGTGGAAACGGTAATGGAATCTGGGTTGTATTCGTTGCCGTCATCGCCTTAGCCGCCTGTGGTGGTTGCTATTACCTGTACACCATGCTTGAGCAACAAAAAGTGGTTGCTGAGCAAGCGGAGCAGCGCATATTACAGTTAGAAAACAAGTTATCTGCTACAGGTGAAGAAATTGGTGAATCTACTGTTGCCCTGCAAGTTAAAGTTACTGAGCTAACCAACAAGACAAACGAGCTTTGGGAACAAATGGATAAGTTGTGGGCGTCAGCTTGGCGTCGTAATCAACAAGAGATTGCTGATCTTGGCGACCGCGTAGGTAACGTTCAAAACGCCTTGAATAAGAACATCAACTCAGTTTCAGAAAATGTAAAATCGCAAGCAGCGGCCATTGGCTCGGTTAAGAATCAACTTGCTTCGTTAGCTGATGAACTGCTCGCTGTTAATGTTCAACTTGAGCAAGCAGCAAGCGATAAACAAAGCGCTCAGCAAAGCGTACGCAATTTAACCGACAAACTGTCTGTGTTAGAGCAACGCAATACGACCTTATCTGGCCGCATTACCAGTTTGGAAAACGAAATTCGCGATATAGCAACCAAAGTAGTATCTAGCGGTGGTTCAACGGGTGGAAGTGGTTCGGCTCCTTCAGCTGCAGGTAACCAGTAAACCAGATTAAGTCTGTTGCAATAGTATACAACCGAGAATAAAAACCACGGTTTAACGCATAAAAAAGAAAGGGGCGAATCGCCCCTTTCTTTTTGCCGTGATAATATTGCCCTCTTTTGAAATATATAGGACCTAATGCGCAATGAGTGAGCAAGCGCCCAAACGTTTAAATAAATATATTAGCGACACTGGCCTGTGTTCTCGCCGTGAAGCGGATAAACTCATTGAGCAAAATCGCGTTACCGTTAATAACCAACCACCTGAACTGGGTACGAAAGTGGGGCCTGGTGACACTGTAAAGGTAGACGGTAAAGTTGTAGGTGCCGTTGCCTCAGACAAGTCAGATCGCGTATATATTGTCTATAACAAACCCATTGGTATCACCTGTACAACTGAGCGTCATGTCAAAGGCAACATTATTGACGCTATCGGTCACAAGGAACGTATTTTCCCCGTAGGAAGGTTAGACAAACCATCGGAAGGCTTAATCATTTTAACCAGCGATGGGGACATCGTGAACAAGATCCTGCGCGCTGAAAATGCTCATGACAAAGAATACGAAGTTACGGTTAACCAACCAATCAGTGAGCGCTTCGTCAACCGTATGTCTCGCGGAGTACCAATTTTAGGAACCGTAACGAAGCCTTGTGTGGTTAAACCCACGGGCAAAAATACATTTACCATTATTCTAACTCAGGGTCTTAATCGACAAATCCGCAGAATGTGTGAGTTTTTAGGGTACGAGGTCACCAAACTAAAACGAACCCGAATCATGCACCTTGAACTCGGCTCACTAAAACCTGGCCAGTGGCGTAACCTAACAAGCCGTGAACTAACTATTATGCAAAATGTAGTTCGCTCTTCTACAAAAACAGCGAGCAAAGTTGAGTTGCGTAAATAAATGAAACTACTACATTTAGTAGTAGTTTATTGATAAGACAATTTAAGACTTTGAAAAACGGACATTATCATTTTTTTTCGGTAAAGGATTTTCCCCCTAGTGCTGAAATATTGGCTAACTACGATGTATTTTTCGTGGTGGCTTCTGTTGTTATTGCAATATCTGCTTCCCTTTTCTCTTTCGTTCTTTCTGCGAAGATGTCGCAAACAGAATTACAAAATGAGCGAGCATTATTGCAGATGAGCGGATGTTTGAAGATAAAAAGCAAAACATACCGTCGAACTAACGCGTAGTACAAACACAAAGTTAATTGGATGGCTTCATACATGTACTAGGGTGTATTGCACTTCGCTGTACATTTTTGCAAAAAAAAAGCGCCCATTGGGCGCTTTTCTTGAAACCTAGTCTTATCGACGTAGACCTAGACGCTTGATAAGGTCAAGGTAACGCTCTGCGTTCTTGCCTTTAAGGTAGTCTAGAAGCTTACGACGTTGGCTAACCATACGTAGAAGACCACGACGTGAGTGGTGATCTTTCTTGTGATCAGCAAAGTGACCTTGAAGCTTGTTGATGTTGTGAGTAAGCAAAGCAACTTGAACTTCTGGTGAACCAGTGTCGCCTTCTTTAACGCCGTACTCAGCAATGATTTTTGCGGTTTCTGCTTTAGTTAGTGACATATCATTCTCCTAATATTAATGCTTCGCCGATCACTAATTCAGCAAAGCGGAATGAGCGCCGTATTATAATGACGTTTACAGACTTAGCAAGCCATAAACCGTCTTTATTTACCGGCGCAGCTACGATGGATAAACAACTCGACGTTTTGGGTTAACAAACACTTCTTGTTTAGGGATACCTTGGTCTTTCGGGTCAAGAACCCCTTCCCCTACGCCTAAGAAAATACCACTGGTATCGTCGCCATGGTAAACGCGGTAAGACACGCCTTCACTTAGCGCTTCGCTACAAATCCCTTTTACAGATTGACCGTTATCAAAACGGTTTCTTTCAGCGTCGTTGATCGTCACAAATGGCAAACGACTTACGGCGGTATCCATAGGAATTAATAAGTCATCCAGCGCTTCAAAGTCACCGTCTTCCAGTGATTCCTGAATTTCAATTAACTTATCCAGCGATACCATTTTATCTGTGGGATAGTCTGCTACTTCGGTGCGATGTAAGCGAGTCACATAGGCGCCACAGCCAAGGTTTTGACCTAAATCATCCACGATAGAGCGGATATAGGTACCTTTGCTGCATTTTATGTGCATTTCTACATAAGGAAGCTCTATACGCAGTACATCTAATTCATACACTTCAATATCGCGGGGTTCACGCTCAATCTCTATACCTTGACGTGCATAGTGATAAAGCGGCTTACCTTGATGTTTAAGCGCTGAAAACATGGACGGGATTTGTTTACTCTTACCTAGAAACGCCAAGCACGCATCACGTACTTGTTCTTCGCTTACATCAACAGGCTTTTCTTCAACCACTTCGCCATCGGCGTCAGACGTGGTGGTGCGAACACCTAGTTGAGCAGTTACCTCGTAGGTCTTTTCTGCATCCAGAAGAAACTGAGAAAACTTCGTAGCTTCACCCAAGCAGAGCGGCAACATGCCACTGGCAAGTGGATCAAGTGCGCCTGTATGCCCAGCCTTCGCAGCTTTGTACAGCCAGCGCACTTTTTGAAGCAGTTGGTTAGATGACCCACCAAGCGGTTTATCAAGCAATACTATGCCGTTAATCTCACGGCCTTTACGACGTCTTGCCATTTACTCCTGCTCTTGTGGATCGTCTTTATCGCGCTTTGACTCATCTTTTGCGATGGTCTGAGACACAAGATTAGAGATACGCATACCTTCAACAATCGACTTATCTTCAAAGAAGTGAAGATCAGGCACTGAGCGCATGCGAATACGTTTAGCTAGAATACTGCGAATAAACTTTTTGTATTCTGCCAGTTGTTTAATTTGCGCTTTACCTTCTTCTTCGGTGCTGTTGTAGATAGTCACAAAGATTTTTGCATGCGCTAGGTCGCGCGACACATCTACGTCAGAAACCGTGATCAAGGGCATGTCGCCAACGCGGTGCTTGTATTCATTTTGCAGAATGCTCGCCACTTCTTTATGGACTTGCTGAGCGACTCTGTCGGTACGTGAAAATTCACGGGCCATTATTCTCTCCTTTCCTTATTTAACGCTGAGCATGCGCGAGGTCTGTTTGCTGTATACAGACAAAAACGGGAGCACTCGGCCCCCGTTTCTCACATGCCGAATTAACTAAGGCAATTAAATTTCGCGCTTAACCTCAACGATTTCGAAGACCTCGATTTGGTCGCCTACTTTCACGTCGTTGTAGTTCTTAACGCCGATACCACATTCCATACCGTTACGTACTTCTTGTACGTCATCTTTAAAGCGACGCAGTGACTCTAGTTCACCTTCGTAAATTACTACGTTGTCGCGAAGTACACGGATTGGGTTGCTACGCTTAACGTTACCTTCAGTAACCATACAGCCCGCAATTGCGCCCAGTTTCGGTGACTTAAATACGTCACGTACTTCTGCAAGACCAATGATTTCCTGCTTGAATTCTGGTGCAAGCATACCACTCATGGCCGCTTTCACTTCGTCAATTAGGTTATAGATAACGCTGTAGTAACGTAAATCAATTTCTTCAGCTTCTAGTACGCGACGCGCTGTAGCATCGGCACGAACGTTAAAGCCTAGTACGATAGCGCCTGATGCAGCCGCAAGGGTTGCGTCAGTTTCAGTGATACCACCTACACCACTACCTACAATATTCACTTTTACTTCAGAAGTAGAAAGCTTAACCAATGATTCAGAAATCGCTTCTACAGAGCCCTGTACGTCAGCTTTAAGTACGATGTTAAGTTCGCTAACGTCACCTGATTCCATGTTCGCAAACATGTTTTCAAGTTTCGCTTTTTGCTGACGAGCAAGTTTAAGTTCACGTTTCTTCTGATGACGTTTCGCTGCTACTTCACGCGCTTTACGCTCGTCTTTAACAACGGCTGCGTCTTCACCCGCTACCGGAACACCAGACAGACCAAGTACTTCCACAGGCGTAGAAGGACCAGCAATCTTAATTTCATTACCGTTTTCGTCACGCATTGCACGAACACGGCCGTACTCTTCACCACAAAGTAGGATGTCACCAGCGCGTAATTGGCCTTCTTGAACCAATACAGATGCTACTGGACCACGACCTTTATCAAGGCGAGATTCAATAACAATACCGCGACCCGGGCCTTCAGCTACTGCTTTAAGGTCAAGAACTTCAGCTTGTAGAACGATAGCTTCAAGCAATTCGTCTACGCCCATACCTGTTTTCGCAGAAACGTTACAGAACTGGTGCTCACCGCCCCACTCTTCTGAGATAACTTCTAGTTGAGATAGCTCAGTTTTAACGCGATCAGGATCAGCTGTTTCTTTATCCATTTTGTTCACTGCAACGATAAGAGGTACGCCAGCAGCACGAGCGTGCTGTACCGCTTCTTTCGTTTGAGGCATTACGCCGTCATCTGCAGCAACAACAAGAATAACGATATCCGTCGCCGTAGCACCACGAGCACGCATTGCGGTAAATGCGGCGTGTCCAGGTGTATCTAGGAACGTGATTTCGCCATTTTCTGTTTCTACTTTATATGCACCAATGTGCTGGGTAATACCACCGGCTTCACCGTCTGCAACTTTCGCGCGACGAATGTAGTCAAGCAATGACGTTTTACCGTGGTCAACGTGACCCATGATGGTTACAACAGGTGCACGTGTGGTTTTTTCACCGCCAGTGCCATCTGCCAACAACTCATCTTCAAGTGCGTTGTCGTTAACAAGTTCGTACTTATGACCCATTTCTTCAATTACTAGTACCGCTGTATCTTGGTCTAGTACTTGGTTAATGGTTGCCATTTCGCCCATCTTCATCATCGTTTTGATAACTTCGTTAGACTTAATTGCAAGTTTACTTGCAAGTTCGCCAACTGTGATGGTTGCGCCAAGCTTAACTACACGCTCTACAGGTGCAGCTGGCTTGTTAAAGCCTTGCTTAAGATGCTCACCCGCATTTTTCTTCGACTTACGACGACGGCGCGATGAACGCTCAACCTGCATGTCTTCTTCGTCTTCAGCTTCTTGCGCGTAACGGTTAGAGTGCAAGTGAACTTCTTCAGCTTCTTCTTTCTTACGACGCTCTTCTTCTTCCTTCCAGCGACGCTCGTTCTCTTCAGCAAGTTTGCGCGCTTCATCAGCCGCTTTCTTCGCGTCTTCTTCAAGCTTCTTCTGCGCTTCTTCTTCTTGCGCTTTGCGCAGACGTTCTTCTTCCTGACGAGCCGCTTCAGCTTCCGCTTTTTCAGCTTCAGTTAGCTCAGGTTCGTCGGCCTTACGTGCTTCAGCTTCTTTTTTCGCTTGTTCCGCACGACGAGCACGCTCTTCTTCAGCAGCTTTCTTAGCTTCTTCAGCTTTACGTGCTTTCTCCTCAGCGGCTTTTTTCGCTTCAGCTGCTGCTTTTTCTTCCGCTTCGCGCTTCAGACGTGCTTCTTCTTCAAGACGCTTCGCCTCTTCTTCCGCTTGACGCTGCTGTTCTTCAACATCGCTACGCTTAACGTAAGTGCGCTTTTTACGTACTTCTACTTTCACTTCTTTAGACTTACCAACACTTAACGTGCTTGTTGTCTTACGCTTAAGTGTCATACGCGTTGGTTCAGCTGCGCTGCCGTGTTGCTTACTTAAATGATCCAATAGTTTTTGTTTCTCGTCTTCGTTTACCTGATCGCCGGCATTCTTAGTGATACCCGCGTCTTTAAACTGGCCAACCAATCGGTCAACGGTCGTACCAATGTCGCTGGCGAGCTTTTCAATAGATACATCTGCCATTACGTAATTTTCCCCCTGTTGACCTTACTCTTCTTCACTGAACCATACGATATTACGAGCCGCCATGATTAACGCACCGGCTTTCTCTTCGTCTAGTTCATCGATATCACTGATATCATCGGTACCTTGTTCTGCTAATTCTTCCAGGTCGGTAACACCGCGGCTGGCCAACACATAGGCCACGTGTTTACTCATACCTTCAAGATTTAATAAGGCTTCTGTAGGCTCTGCACCTTCAAGCGATTCTTCGTTCGCCAGTGCACGCGTGGTTAGGAAAGCGCGCGCTCTGTTGCGCAGCTCTTCAACCATTTCTTCATCTAACCCTTCAACCGCTAGAAGCTCACTTGCAGGCACGTATGCCACTTCTTCTAACGTTGTAAAGCCTTCATCTACCAAGACAGACGCGAACTCTTCGTCAATGTCCAAACCAGCAGTAAATAGATCAAGTACCTTCGCGTTTTCTTCTTCATGCTTCTTGTTGAGATCTTCAACCGTCATCACGTTAAGTTCCCAGCCTGTAAGCTGGCTAGCTAGGCGAACGTTTTGACCACTACGGCCAATTGCCTGTGCTAGGTTGTCTGCTTCAACCGCTACGTCCATGCTGTTGCTGTCTTCATCAACAACGATTGACGCCACTTCGGCGGGAGCCATAGCATTGATAACGAATTGCGCTGGGTTTTCGTCCCATAACACGATATCAACACGTTCACCGCCAAGTTCCCCTGATACGGCTTGTACACGTGAACCACGCATACCAACGCACGCACCAACCGGGTCTAAGCGTTTGTCATTAGTTTTAACCGCAATCTTTGCACGAGAACCTGGGTCACGCGCTGCAGATTTAATTTCTAGTGTCTCTTCCGCAATTTCTGGTACTTCCAGACGGAAAAGCTCAACTAGCATGTCTGGGTGCGTACGGCTAATAAATAGCTGTGCGCCACGTGCTTCTGGACGAATAACGTAAAGAAGGCCACGTACACGGTCGCCCGGACGGAAAGTTTCACGAGGAAGCATGTCATCGCGGTAGATAACACCTTCAGCGTTGTTACCTAAGTCGATGATGATGTTGTCGCGGTTTACTTTCTTAACCGTACCTGTAACCAGCTCACCTACTTTGTCTTCGTACTCAGCAATCATTTGCTGACGCTCAGCTTCACGTACTTTTTGTACAATCACTTGCTTTGCGGTCTGCGTAGTTATGCGGTCGAATTTAATAGATTCAATCTGTTCTTCCACATAATCGCCGAGTTGTATCTCTGGTTCGTCGATTTGTGCAGCAGAAATCGTAATTTCAGCAAATGGGTTTTCCTGTTCTTGATCATCAGGGATAACCAACCAGCGACGGAATGTATCAAAGTCACCAGACGTTCTGTCGATGCTTACACGAACTTCAATTTCGCCTTCGTTTTTCTTTTTTGTTGCACTAGCGATCGCAAACTCTAGCGC
>NZ_JACSOE010000081.1:0-16098 GCF_014349115.1 Alteromonas sp. BZK5
AGTGATTGAACCCTTTTATCCTAAAGCAGGCAATGGCAGACGTCCGTATGCGCTTGAGACCATGTTTCGCATTCATTGTATGCAGCAATGGTATAGCCTTGGTGATGAAGCGATGGAAGATGCGTTATATGAAATTGCTTCGATGCGTCAGTTTGCGCAACTGTCATTGGATAAAGCCATTCCTGACCGCACCACCATTATGAATTTCCGGCACTTGCTGGAAAAGCACAAACTCACTCGAAAGTTATTCAAAACGGTCAACCAATGGCTGTCGGACTGCGGTGTGATGATGGCGCAGAGTACACTGGTGGATGCGACGATTATTGAAGCTCCCAGCTCCACTAAAAACAAAAAGAATGAACGTGACCCAGAGACGCATCAGACTAAGAAAGGCAATGAATGGCACTTCGGTATGAAAGCCCATATTGGTGTGGATGCCAAGAGCGGTCTCCACCATACATTGGTAACCACCGCCGCCTACGAACATGACCTGAATCAGATGAAGAACCTGTTGCGTGGCGATGAGAAATTCATCTCTGGCGATGCTGGTTATCAAGGCGCAGAAAAACGCCATCAACATCGAATATTTAAAAGCCAGCATTCGGGCGAAAGTAGAACACCCGTTCCGGATCATCAAATGTCAGTTCGGCTTTATCAAAGCACGCTATAAAGGGCTGACAAAAAATGACTCACAGTTAGCCATGCTATTCACCTTGGCGAACCTGTTTAAAGTAGACCAGATGTTACGACGACAGCCAAGATCTGTCTGAAATCCGGGAATAGTCCGGAATTAGGTCGAAATCCGGCCTAAAACGGCAGTATATTGACCAAAATTGAGAATTTAGCGTTCAAAAATTAGACGGCGAATGCAAAGGCTAGTTCAAGAACTAAATTGCAGGACTTATTCGCAGTTTCCTTTGAGCCTTTCAGCATATTCTAACTAACTATCGTAAAGTCGATATCGGTCCAGTGTGATTATTATCACCACAAATGAGATTTGTAGAAAATTTATCAAAACAACTGAGGTTTCATATCACATAAATGAGACGATTTATCAAACTTCATGAGAATCCACACTGTGTGTCGTACACATGGTGCGTTACCCACTTAAGTTCGAGTCATGGAAGAATTACAAAGTTGTCACCGCAGATTTAAAGCGCGTATATCGCTCAGCAACAGAAGATGAGGCACTGCTAGAGCTGGAACGGTTTGCTGAAACATGAGACGGCCAGTATCCACAAATCGCTAAGTCATGGCGGACGCACTGGCACAACCCCAACACCTTATTTAATTATCCAAAGGACACCGCAGGCCAATTTACAACACTAATGCCTTTGAATCTCTTAACGACGTTATCCGTAAAGCTATCAAGAAGCGGAAAAGCTTCCCCAGCGGGGATTCAGCAAGGTAAATGGTGTACTTAGTAATAAAAGACGCCAGTAAGAAATGGTCGATGCCAATACAAAACTGGCGTCAGGCTCTTTCTCTATATTGCATTACCGCGATCCCTTTTTTATTCGTCTGAAAACTGGATTTATTCACAAAAACCGTATAATACCTTCGCGTGGGTATGCGGTTTGCCGTTTTGGGCATAAATAGGTTTATATCGGCGCCGAAAACGGCATATCGCCAGTAAAAACTAGTTGCAATTAGCATGACTGCTCTATGCATCTGCCACAGTGGGATTACCTATGAGCTTGTATCATTCGGTAACGGGAAACTATCTAGCGATAATGATACTTGTTTTTTGATACCGTTCTTTCATCAGATCGAGTAAGTAATTAGCCTGTCTTGTGCTCAGTTTTTCCATTCCCCATTCGTTTAGGATGAGTAGCTTATTCTTGGCGAGTTGGGCAAGCTTTTTTTGGTAACTGCTATAGGCGTGGCCGATATTCATTTTATCAAGGAGTTGACCAAGTCGGTAACATCGCACTGTATGATGCTGCTCACAGGCTCACCTGGCTAATACGCAAGCAAGGTTGGTTTTACCGCACCCCGTTGCACTACTGACGATAATGTTATGGGCGTGATGTAAGTATTGGACGCTGTCTCGATGGCTTAATCCTACTTCAAATTTGAGGATCGGAACGTCTTTAATATTTCTCATATCTGTTCTATTTCTCGCCATGGCTGCTCGTTCCTTCAATCAAATGATTAAGTTAAGCTTACTAATTGGTTTGGTGAGAAAAAGAAGGAGATCTCGGAATGGTCCGGAACGTCTCTACAACCTTATTAAAGTCTCAGTCAAATAAAAAAATAGTTTGTGGGTGGGTTAATCCCCCCTACCCTTTTCTTTCTTTTTCTATCTTATTCTAATGTGGTTAGTTTTGGCACGTTCTGAATGTGGTTGGAATTTTAAGCATATCTGTGGAGCATTTCGATTATGGATGGAGCTAGTTCTATCCATCTGCGTATGGATGGCACCACTTATGTTTAGCGCGGGTTCCATAGCTTTTGCTTGTCTCTTATTTTCATTATTTTATCGTGTATGGTTAAAAACTTGAGCGTTCGCTTTGTTGAATTGTATAAATTGCAGACTAATCTGAATTTTAGGCACGAGAAAACTCCAGAACAGTGTCTGGATTCCAAATAGTTGTTTTTTGTCAGTGGTTTTGTGCTTTTTTCATTGCTGCAAGGTAGGACGCGTGTTCCGCTGGCGTAGCATGCTTACCCGGCCTATTTAGTCCCATTGGCTTATTTATTGAATTGCGAGTAACACCAACAGTTTTTTGTCTCACGTCAAAAAGTCGAGATTTTAGCTGCTTGTATCCTTCCCTGACCCGCTCAGCTAATCTAACTTGTAAAAAAGCGATTCGTTTGCCCTCTAGCTTGAGAGTTACTAGCCCGAGTTCGACAAGTGTATTCACTACCCGCCTTACGGTATTCCTTGACCACTGCATCATTGCTGATAAGTAAGGTACGCTTAGTGACAAGGTCGATTTATCAAATTTGTCTCTGAATTTGATCTTATTGTGAAGGTACCCATGCAAAACTATCGTTTTATGAAGGTGCCGAGATTGATTGCGCTTCCACTTTTCCCCTTTTTTAGAGGCTTGCAGCGCGTTAACATAAACTTTGAAAAATACATTTTTCAAATCTGGCTTTTTATGTTTACTACTTTTCCTTAGAAAATTTAAGATTTCTGACAATTCAGATGAGAATTCCTGAGCATACTTATGAGTACCAAGTACTAAATAATGTGATATGTCGTCAAAGTAGTTATAACGAAGAGCCTTATTTTTGTCGTCAGGTTTTTCAGCACGTGCTAAAAAGTTCTTCTCGACAAGCTTATCTATTGTTGACCTTATTGTGTTCGCGGAGTATCCAAGATTGTTACAAAGACTTGCTGTACTACGTTTAAATACTTGTCCCTTTTGTTTATCACAAGCAAAATAAGTAACAAAAGAGAAAACATATGATTCTGTTTCGTTGAGGTGTTCAAAAAGTCCCGTGCTCATGAACACAAATTCTGTGTTTTTTCTCATGTTTTTACCAACAAATCGAGTTATTGTTGATAAAAAACGCCCTAACAGTTGACGTGATCGATCAATCCGCTAGAATTGGATGTGTAACTCGTTCCAAAAAGTTACATCCTAAGACCCGTGCAGTGCGCCAACACTTCACGGGTTTTGTCTTTTCAGCGCTTCTTATCTTCCCAAATAATTTATGTTGCTCTTCAGTGAGCAAATTAAAGATTCAATATAAGTAAGAGAATGTCTTTAACAGATGTAATCTTTATATGAAAGGTAATAGAGATCAAGTTGGATCGTGATCTAATTTAGATCTTTTTAAAGATTCGATCCGAGCCATAATCTATTGATTTTCCTTGCTGTAGATTCGATCCAAGGATTTTTTAACATCAAATTATAAGTTACCGCTGACTATTGAAGTGGCTCAAAATATGTAATGCAGACATATCTCGTCTAAAAGCTATAACTGATGACCCATGCTCTGGTGAATAACCAATATTTATCAGGTAACCTTGTACCGTGGCCCGACCGTATTCGACTACCAATTCACCTTTTCTTGGCTCAGACAAATGACATGTCTCTATGATTCGAACGATCTTGTCTTTGACAGCGTTATGAATTTTAGCTTTATATTCGGGATCTACATTCGTAAGTACCATGTTTGAAAACTTACGCTTAAATTCACTTAGACTGGTCGAAGGAGCTACTGATTCACGAAGCTCGTTCCATGTATACATCTGCTGCGCCTGACGTCCAGTAATGAGATGTTCCCTCGCCCATAGACCAAACAAAATTTCAATTTCATTCTTTGTTGCGAAAATATCACTGTCAATCAACAACATTTCGTTAAGAGATTTTTCAGCGCGCACGGCAGCTATAATATTTTTCACTGTCGAGCGCGGAAACTGAATAACTGCTGCTTTTTTTTCTATCTCTCTTTCATCTTCATAGGTAACAAGAGCCTCAAGTCTGAAAAGCTTGTAATACATTTCAATATCTTTAATTGTACTGTGGTCTTGTCCATATAAATCGCGCATATCAAATGTAGTTGCTGATATTCGCTGCAACGATTGGATAGCATTATTCATATAACCACCAGCTGATGCATCTGAAAGCGGAATATCCTTCGCCATTGATATAAGAGGCTCTAGTGGTAATGTGAATGTTTCTCCAATAGTATCGGCCTGTTCAACTCGTTCAGAAATATGATTGATAAGCCAGGTAATAGCGCCTGCGTAGTAGCTCATATCAGGTAAATAGATAAGCCTTCCCTCTTCTGCTCGGGCGGTGATGGAGATTGGTTTTACTCTACCGTCTACTTTTAGTTTAACGTTGATAGTACCTGCTTTATCTTTACGATTGGTTCGCATCGCTTTGACTAGATATCTAACAATTTGTAGCTCAAGAAATCGTGTTTTATCGTCATATCGGTCAATATCTATGGTTTCAACGGTATTAGATGACACCAATTGATAATTATCTCTCTCCGGTATTGATGAATGGTCTGCAGCTGCTACAGCTTGCCCTTTAGGTATCGCTAATGTAAAAAGCTTTCCTCTACGACGTCGTATTGGATCAGTTGTAATAAATTCACTTTTTATAAGATTAGCTTTTTCAAGAGTGACGAGATGATGTCGAATATTTGATACTTTTCGATTTATACGTTCGGCGATATATTGGATACTTGCAATGCGTTCGTCGATATCCTGTAGAGCTATAAAGACGTCAGAAATCACAGCAATCGTAATTGGTGAAATAGATAATGCTCCACATAAACGAAGGTACAGTTTCAAATCGAGTGATTCAGGAGCGTCAACCAGAGGCGCTTTAAATCCATATTTTTCTGACAAGTCAAAAAGCTCTCGCACTATAATTTCCCCCGTTGTTATAGATTACAGTTATTTCGTAGATTCGATCCTGAGGTTACCCAACTATCTTTATCAAGTCCATTTTAAAGGTTGAATTCAGTAGTATGTTCAAAAGAAGTAAAACCTTTACTAGGTTCAGGTGAACCTGATAGGAGTTAACACCTCGCAAGAGCTTGCCCGTAAAAGCTTTTAGGGAATTTCTTATTAATAAATCAAATACCGAATTTATTAGGTTTATTGACATTAAAGTCTTGGTTTTCTTTGATGATGTTTCAATAATAGGTACAAACTTTTAATCTTCTCTTAGCTTGCGGGATAAGCTTATCTACTTAACATTTTCTTTATTGGGTTCATGTGAACCTAATAGGCATCAACACCTCTCAACACACTGCCAGTAAAGACTTTCAGTTAGCTATCAATAATTGAACGAAATAAACTACACAGCTTTTCTGAATGGATTAATAAAAGATTCGATCCGAGACATTGAAAGATTAGCATGTCAGACTGATGTTATGTGCTGATACAAGGTTGAGATTATGAATACAGACGAAATGTACAACGGACTGCGGGTGCTCTCTAGTTACCATAGAAAAGGAGGCGTTGGAAAAACGTTTCTTGCATCAACAATTGCATATCTGTTAGCAACCGGCGGCCCAGGCGGAAAGGGGATAAAGCGTCGTGTTTTGGTGCTGGATTACGATTCACAGCAAGATTCGTCCAAAGCATTCTTAAAAATGGATGCTATACCAGGCGATGATGAATACGCTGCTCCGCTACACCCAGAATTTGAAGAGATTAATGATCCAGAATGGAGTGGCCGAAATACTTCCACTGATATCTTGTTTGATTCACCAGTATATGAATATCCAACTGCTTTCGAAAACATCAAAGTGTTACCGTCTGAAGGTAATGTTGACCGTGTACTAGCTCTGACACCGCAAGCGGATAGACTGGTTTCAAAAATTTCGACACATATGCGCGATTGGTTTTCAATTCCAGAACTGGCGGAAGATTACGACATCGTTATTGTTGACAACCCGCCAAGTAAGTCACCGGTTAGCGCTGGTATGTTGGGAGCCGCTACTCATGTGATAATTCCGACTGAACCTGAATACGACTCTATAGATGGTGTACCTATGCTGCTTAATCGAGTAGACCGTATCAACGAAGACCGACAAAAATCACCACTGAAGATAGTCGGTGTTGTTCCAAATAAAGTTCCAAGCAAATCGCGTCTTACACAGAAAGATGAAGTGGCACTTGCGAAACTTTACGACAAAACTGGTCCTACCGGAGAATATATGACGCGCTTTTGGCTTCAGCAACGTAATTGCTATCGCGTTATGGAACGCCCATCTGTTGATGAGTCACATTTTAATTACGTGCATAATCATCACGCGCAAAAAGAAATGCAGAAGCTTTATGAACTGATTGAAGGCAGCTTATGGGGGAATGAATAATGAACAGCCCTAAAAAGGCGAGACGTAGAACAGTCGGAAAAGTTAATACTCAAGAAGACTTAATAAGTCAATTTGAGTCAGGGGAGGGCGTATCTAAAAAATCTCAACAGATGTTGGATGACCTCAAAGCTCGGGACAAATCCAAAGAAAGCGAAGTACATGACGATCCTATCTTTAAGACATCCTCTGAATTAGATAGGGTGCTGGTAGATTATATACAACCACAGTCAGATAATTCACGATATTTACCCGTTACCTTTGCACAGAAATCAGATGATGAGTCTATCGCAGCTTTGGATAATTGTGTTGTCTGTGAAAAGGGAATTCTTGAGAATCGATTATCAAAAGACAACCCTCGTTATGACGCGGTTAATTTAGAAATAGAAGAAATTAAAAATCTAGCTGAAACGCTAAAGCACAGTGAACTAGTTCATCCGATTTCTGTGTGGAGAAAGAATATGACTGACTATCCTATTGTAGCTGGTCATAGACGTTTCTATGCAATTCGTTTCCTTTATGGTGGTTTGATAAAGGTTAAAGTTAAAATCTATGCTGAAAAGCCACGAAACCTTAGTGTGCTTCGTCACATTGAGAATTTTTCTCGCTCTGATCTAACTCCACCCGATGCGTTAAACAGTTATGCAAAAGCTGTTCGCGAATTAGAAAGTTTGGAAGGGGCAAAAATGCAGACTGAACGCTTATCGTTAGTGACATCTTATTTGGGAATTAGTCGCACTTCATATTTCCGTTATGACAAGCTTTATGAGCATTTTGATATTGTTTATAAACTTCTTGAAAACAAGGTAGTAACAAGTCTTGTTGCGCTTTATGAAGAGATTAAGAAAGCAGAAAAATATAATGATGCAGAGCTTTACCTCAATAGGTTGGCAGACCTCGGAAAGTTTAAAAAATATATTCCTTCTGACGTATCTAAGAAGCCGGGAAGGGCGAAGCAATACATTACAATGCCAAAAGTGAAAGTGACAGAAACTTCAGCAATTCGTCGATTATTAACAGAGGATGTTACAAAGCTCGATGTTGGAATTGACTGGGAAAATGTTAACTTTGACGATGCAGTTGCATTAGAAAAGGTATTAAAATCTTTGTTAGTATCATTATCAAAATAACATATCAAAGTTCAAGTGAACCTTTATACCTTATTGGCTATGCAGGCCAGTTTTTACCTGGCTTGCAGATATTTTTAATTTAAAAATTAAATGAAGAAAGAATTAAAGATTTTATGTAATTTCCGAATTCGATCCGGTAATTACCCCTCCTATTTTTACACAATTTCAACCTTTAATTTCTGTCAACAGAAGCAACGGCTGGTTGACGGTTGAGAGTTTAGTGCCAACGGTATTTATTTACGCGTCAAAATAAGCGAATGATTACTCATGCTGCTTTTAGTCCATTCCGAGGATTAAAGCATTTTGTATTCAACTAGAATGCCAAAAAGGAAGAGTGAAACACTGATTTCTCTATGTATAAAAACATATCTGTCGAACAATAATAGTGTCTATTTTCTTTACATTCGTTTTAAATTAGTTACGCCCTGTTTGCTGCAGCACGCAATATATAAGGCAAGGTATATATTTTGCTAATGTTTCACTGCTCAAGAAAAGGAAAACAGCATGAAGCATATTCTTACCACCTTATTACTGTTATTTATCAGTAAGACAGCGTTTGCCGACATCATAAAATATGAGTATTTACTCAACTATACTGGCTATGAATACTACGGCGTAAATTATCTCGATGAGTCACAGATTGCCTCTGAACTTGATGAACTGAATACCAACCCGATTGAAGTCTCATTTACCTATGATGACACACTTGCTTATTACTCCAACTGGCTGTTGATTTTGAAAGCAGCCTAGTTTCTAGAACCGTCACGCCATCACAATCCAATATTTCTGTTCCAGAACCACAAACGGTTATTATCCTCGCGATGGGGGCCATGCTTTTATTATTAAGGCGCCGTTATTAATAACTAATTTAACTAGGGCGTTCCTCTGTTAACCAAAGAGGGCAACGCCCTGCAAACGTCACCAGATTTCACGTACGCGCGCCTATTTTTCCACCGCAATCACACGAATTTTCTACTCCACGATAAAGAAGCAAAACACCGAATACAACGATACCAATCAATAATTACAGACCACCTTCAAACAGGTATTCCAAAGAAAGGCGTCCCTCATCCACCACCGAGGTGCCCCTCTTGCTCAACTCGCGCGCGCCTTCGGCTGGTCGGGCAGGGCGGGTTTGCAGGGTAAATGCCACTTTGTTGTGTCCGCGGGTGGGTTTTATTGGTGTTTTTATGTGTAGGTGGTCTGTAAATATAATACAATAGGGGTATGTTTGATTGATAAGAAGATGTGGTCATGGTCAATGACTTTGCGCGCTTTAATGGTTTGCTCACGACTTTGGATGAGTTGTATGAGTCACTTTATAGTGCCATGCGGTTAGCACCTACTGCTTATTTTGCCAATATTGATGACGTCACCAAAGAGGACTTTAAAGCGTTCTCTGCCGGTGAGCTAATGCTTGGCCACCGCGATATGTTCAACGTCCAAGCGCAGATGCGTTGCCTTAATGCTTTGAAATGTTTTCATCGTTCTTCTCATGATATTTCAGGCCGGGTGGCGGGTAAGTACCCGGGTATTTTGCTGCTTGAGAACCATGACGACGTCATTGATACCATTATCGCGATTAACAGTACGAAGACGGCTATCAAACACTGCGTGCAGGATAGAAAGCCTGATGGCTCACACGGGCGCAATCATTTGCAGAAACACGAGTTCTTACATCAACACCGTGGCGCCGAAATTATCTCCTATCAGCTGTATCGGCATATCGATGTCATTAACTGTCGCCCTGATACGGATACCGCGCTTAAAAGTGTGAATTTCTATTGGGCTTACAAGAATGCTGACCAAAGGCTAACGCCTGAGCGCGCTGTGTTGTATCTGTATAACAGCAAGTCTGGTCTCAATGATACACAACTAAACGAGATAAAAGCGCGTATCATGGGCACACAGCACACCCACCGCTTTTATATACGTAAGACACGCAATGCATCGGTGAATTTGTCTCTCTACTATGGCGCGAGTGACGGTAAGCCAGTGGTAAATACCATTAATGCCGCACAGCCCGTTATTTTATGTAATTACGAGGATGTCCCCAAAATTCGTCCGTTAAGCGCGCATGTGCCGCAAAAACGTAAAGCGAATAGACAAGGGCATGCGTGGGAGTGTTTGAATGAAGCCATCAACCTCTATACGAGGCCGATTAGCGAGGCAGACAATAAACGTGAAGCTCATTTAGCGAAAATCTAACCTTGTTAGGTTACCGCGATGGGCGAATGTTGTTGCCTATTGCTGTGTTTATACTTTTGACTCCGCTTTGTTGACGAGGTGTTTAAGGTGCTGCCTGAGTTCGGGAAATTCCGTCCTGGCCTCATCTAAATAATCGTCAAAATACGGCGTAGCGGGATATCGCCGGCAATTTGCAGCCAATTGCTGCGCTAATAAGCTTTCTAACTCCTGAGGCGTTTTCCCTTTCATCGTCCAGCGTCTCGATTCTTTATACAAGAGGTCACTGTTCTCTTTAATCAAGCTTACTGCCGCCCTAAAAAGTGAAGCACCAGACACTTCACGCACTTCATCACTAGGAAGGAGTAATGAAAAATTAGCGATGGGAGGCACATCATCTTTCAACTTTACTGTAAAGTTATCACTGTATTCGCTATGAAGCGCCAAACCGCTCGCTGGACTCTTAATGGGTACTTTCGAGATGATATCGTTAAAGAAGATATCATTAATCAATCCAAACTTTGTCTTTGGACGGCTAATATACACTTCTGCAATGACATCCCCCTTTTTTACCCAGCTGTACTTGTTCGGCTTATAACTTACTGTGTCGGTACCACCAGCGTGTGTGAAGACGCTACCTATCAGGCTTGGCATAACAAGCACTTCAGTGCCAAAAGTAACGCCATTAGGTATAACGCCGCTCTCTCGTTTATCTTGCATCACAGAAGGACTCTCCCTCTAATATGTTTTAGACCTGTACCAAGCGTTCAATTACGTAAATCGGCAAACAACGAATTGGCCAAGGAACGGCTACTCACCAAATAACCATTAGGTTTCGGTGACTCCCATTTATTACACCTGTCACGTCTGCAGGTACTACGACTCACACGTTCATCCACGCAGTACTTCTGTGGCGATCGCTTTTCAGAAAAGGAAGGTATTTTTTTATAGACAGGGTATTTCTTGTTACCGATGACAACGACGGTGGGCTCATAAGGAAACCCCCAGCTGAATTCTTCAAAAGCATTGCAGTGAGGCAATTTGGGTCTGATTTGATAGTCTTCTGTATAGAATTGCTGTGTTGTCGTAGACCACCATCCTCTGGCTATCAAAAGCCCTTTGGTATAGTACCGAGGGTACACACTCTCAACAACATTGATCTCAACAGTATAATTACCATGCCTATCTTTTGCACCAGACGAAGATACTTGAGAAATACCTTTGGGTGACACCAGGTACATGCCGTCAATCGCGTCGATATTGGCCCTTACCGGTGAGGTAAATAAAAGCAGGATTGCTGTAAACAAACTTATTTTCATTTCGATGATACTCCCAATGTTTCCGAGAGCACTCGAGTAATACACCTAGCATGCATAAGATTATGCTAATTCACTTCCGTGCGAGCATTGATTGCTCAAAAAGCAACCCGATAAGACTGCCACATGCCTTGATAGACAACAAGGAATAAATAGTGATGCTTAAAATCGAGCTTTTCCAGGCGTTTGTTTTGGACATATGGTCAAGGCTCTTCAGGCAGGTTTAACAGCAAAGCACCTCACCACTTACAGGCATGGTTTAAAAGCCTGCGTGATTTTTTGAGTTTTTATGCTCCTAACTACATCTAACTGCCCACGATTGACTTCACAATTTAGCCTAATATTGTAAAGCATCATCGAGTCAATGAAGTTATGTTCCTCAAAGGGATATGCGGATGAATTCGAAAGTTATTAGATGAATACCAGATTACAAAGAAGGTTATGGAATGAACATATTAAAGACAACGGTGGCGCTGACGCTGGCAGGATTAATCTCAGCGTGTGGCTCAACATCAAAGCCCACTACCTTAGCTGACATTAACAACTATTCAGGCTCTTTCGCTGAACACCGCTCATATGCGCTGAACTTGATGGAAGCAGCAAAGCTCGGTGGGGCTAAGGACGTAAAATTAAAAGATAGTGATTCAGTTATCGACTTAGCAGAAAGTAATGCTTCATTTGGATTTGTAGACTCTCTAGGGAAATGGGATGGACTCCCCTCACAATCGGCATCGATGTGCCATGATTAAGGTAAATATCGTTAATCAATGAGGAGAGTCCATCCCATTTCCCTAAGCCTTTTTAAAAGAAGTCGGCGACTATACCTTTATCCATTTACTCATCGTTCTTAAGGAAAATTTTTCACGGTCTTTTTGGATGCATAAAATGACTGAGAGATATAAAATAAGAACTGCAAAAACATTATTGGGTACTTGGTTCAGAAATTGGCTGGCCAGCGGCCATGTCAATTTCTATCCATTGCAACGAAGGCAATTAAAGGTATAAAGAAGATAACTTTTTGTGTTTTCAAAGTGATTTCTGATTGTATAAGATGTTAAGGTGAAATTGTAAAATACCGCTTCGTCAATCATCTCAGCATCTGCTTCTGAAATTTCGAGAGCCCTCTATTTATTCGCTCCGCCAGTGCCGCACTTAAAACTTTTGAACCCACCGGATATTGATAGGTCACTAACATTTCCCCATCTATAAAAATAGCTTCAAGACCAGTCTTCACATTGTAAGTTTCCGCTATGTTGTGAGGCTTACCACCTTTAAGTGTTGGCCTACCAGATTTCCCGTCCAAAGGAAGTTTAAGCTCATGATTACCTTGGCCAACAATATACAGCCTAAAACTCAATGACTCTTTGTAATCTCCAGCAGGACGAAGTATTGACTTGCCTCGATCATTTTGGAAACTAAGCAAAATTCTGTTCTCTTTATCGCTTTGGTCTTTTCGAAATATTTCATCAATCCCACTAGCGGCCGCTAGAGCAGTAATCGATTCAGTACGCAGTAGCGAACCCAATAATGATTTGTTAACGCTGGTGGGTATTATCGCAGGTCACAACATTCAGGCTGAAGAGCTGCTTATCGCGATTAGAAATGAACTAATAGCAGTATCAAATTCCTAAACCCGGCCTTAAGCACCTCCGATAACAGGTGCTATAGTCCCCCCTGCCTCTCAGTAGTATCACAACGTTTCGCTTTGTTTACCTCCAGAACCACCGAATAACGGTGTGGAGGTAACGCCCTTTCTTTCTTGTCGCGTTCTCAAATATTCTTTATATAGAATAAATAATAATATTCTTTTTAGAGAATATTGAAAAATATGCAATATAAGGTATATTTATAAATATACTTCTTATGGAATATGTTGAGTTAACAATGAGAATTAAGACCCCAAAAGACGTAGGTCACTACATAGCATCTACACGCAAGGCGCTAGGGTGGTCTCAAACAGACTTGGCCACTAAAATTGGTAAAGACCAGCGCTTTGTATCGAGATTAGAGAATGACCCCACCAGCGTGTCATTTGGTACTGTGCTGATGGTTCTAAACGTTCTCAATATCAATATCGATATGACAAACCAAAACACTCATAAAACAGATGGGACAGCAGCAGCAGCTGGTGGACAGCGTATTCCCCAGAACGCCCCAAAAGGCGTTAAAAGCCCATTAAGAAAAGTGGAATCAGGTAAGTTTGTCAGTAAGCCAATGAGAACGCCGGTGGTTGTTAGTAAGAATAAAGCTAAGGAATAGTTATGGCTAAGAGGAGAAAAACTAACAATCTCTCAGTGGGCATCAATGGCCGGCACGTAGGTACATTCGAGCGCTATGGTGCCACGCATGCATTTATTTACGATGATGAGTGGCTATCCGCAGAATACGCACACCCAATTAGTCTATCGATGCCGCTTACCAAAAAGAAACACACCGGTGACCTGGTGCGCTTTTACTTCGACAACCTACTGCCGGACGACATAGAGATTCGTAAGTTAATTGTTGACCGTGTTGGCGCCTACTCTACAGACACAATGGATTTGTTGAGTGAGATTGGCCGTGATTGCGTGGGCTCTCTTTCTTTCACACCGGAACCCGTCGATGGGATAGACGAATTGAAGCTTGAGGCAATGAGTCATGCCGATATCGAAGCGCACCTTAGGAATACAGTAAGACGTAAAACACTGGGTATGGATGATGATGACGTATTCAGAATATCCCTTGCAGGTGCACAAGAGAAAACCGCGCTGACACTTCATGAAGGAAAATGGCATCGCCCTCTAGGTACCACTCCAACAACCCATATATTCAAACTGCCAATACATGATTTAGAAAACGGGCTAAAGCTAACAAACAGTGTAGATAATGAATGGTTCTGCCTGAGATTTATGCGTTACCTGGGATTCAACGTTGCACAAGCGGACATACACACTTTCGGTGACCAGAAAGCGCTGGTGGTTGAACGGTTTGATAGGCAACAAGGTGAGGACGGCCTAATATATCGACTGACTCAAGAAGACATGTGCCAAGCACTTGGTAGAGCTGGCCAGTCAAAGTATGAAGCAAATGGGGGGCCGGGTGCGAGTGAGATAGCCAATCTACTTCGCTTTAGTACTGATAGCGAAAATGACATGTATCAGTTCTTTCTTGCGCAATACGTATTTTGGCTGTTGATGGGTATTGATGGCCACGCAAAGAACTTCAGTGTTTACCTTGACCATACTGGCCATTGGCTCACCCCGCTTTACGACGTGATTTCAGCGCATCCATTCAGAAATCAATTCAGACGCAAGGAACTGCGGATGGCCATGAAGGTAATGTCTAAAAATAATCATTACATCTGGGCAGACATTCAAATGAGACATTGGAAATCACATGCAGCTAAGACGTTCTTAAATGATGAGTTGGCTATGGGTTACATTGAAGCACTTAACGCGGATGTTGATGTTGCTTTGAGTAAAACCTTTGCTGATGCTTCTGAAGGCTTCGACAAAGAGAATGGGGATCTGATAGCTGAAGGCGTGTTGTCCAAAGTGAGAATATAAAAATGGGGGGCTATCCGGCCCCCACTAATGCAGTATCCTACTAGCTCTTACGCTTTATAGGGATACGCCACGCTTTATACCCATAATCATGAGCATCTAACATCTCTGTACTGTTTTTCTTGCGTCTAAAGCGACAAAACACGTAGTTACCTTCAATGTAATTACCACTCATAGCTCGAACCCTCCAGTAACGGTGGGTTTGTCACACACCAAAGGTTCAAACTCAGAATGTGTACAGATTTTGCCATATTTATGAGGACATGGCGTGTCCTTAAATCTTAATAAAGCCATTATCTAGCTCCTAACTTAAAGTAATTAGGAACTCATTGAAATCCTTATTAAAGCCGCCAGGGCCTGCAAAAGGTTCTATAAATATGTAATGTTGAAGTACAAATTTACTTGTTAACTCTCTTGATTTTTTATAGCCATTTACGATACTTTGAGCATGAAGATGTCCAATGCCGATTGATAATCTTCATGGGTCCATTTACTAAACAATGAGTCCCGATTCAGAGAGGCCAGTTGCCGCTGGCCTTTCGGTTCCCAACCCTAGAAAGTCACAGCGCTTACACCCTGCTCACATATCCTGCGTCACAAAACAAGATAGTGAGGTTTTAGTCGTATTGCGACCCAATTTCTGGTGGTATTTCAAGCACCTAAACTGGCACAAAATTTATGTTAGTAACAACTAACTTTTTAGCGTTATCCAAGCGTAAAATATCCGGATTGCAAGCGTTTTTATAAAAACACGACATATGGTGTTCAAAATTTAAGTAAAACAGCACATGTAGTGTCAATGCTTATGAAATCACGTTAAGTTCATAAGTGTAAAAGTAAACGGCTTAGTGGGTGGATGGGCTTTACAAGAATCAACAATACACCATAATGTCGACAGGGTGAGAGCATGAACGATTAAATATCGTTCAACGCTACCAAACCCGCCGCTAACACCTTTTCCAAATAATCAGTGCTACCATGCGCACGTTTCTGTTTCCGTGGCACACTCACTTTTCTGGTTGTCTCCGCGCGAAGCATGTTCAAGGCAAGTTTCCTGGCCCCTGACAGGATTTCGGCGGCATTGCCACGATATATCTGACATTCATCTTCTTTCATCGAGACATCAAGAAC
>NZ_JACSOE010000082.1:0-16078 GCF_014349115.1 Alteromonas sp. BZK5
ATTTGATGCTGTCGGTGGGCCGCAGATAGCTGAAATTGCTGAAGCAATGAGCCCTGAAGGAACAATAATTGTTCACGGAGCATTAAGTCCCGAAACAACTCCTTTTCCCTTAAAAATAGCACTTCGTAAAAGTCTGACAGTTAGGGGGTATGTGTTTACTGAAGTTATAAAAAACATCGAGCGTTTTCGCAGAGCAAAGCAATTTATCCACTCGGGTTTATCCGAGGGAACACTCAAGCCTGTCATTGATCGAAGCTTTAAATTTGAAGAGATAGTAGCAGCGCATCACTATCTGGAGTCAAATCAGCAGATTGGTAAAATAGTGGTCGAACTTGATTAACAGTTCATAGCTTCCGCTAGTCTCTCAACTCAGTCAATGGCTGATTTTGGTCGGGAATTTGCGTGTTCAGTGGCGAGTAGCATGGCGGAATTTATTGGAAGACTGGATAATCCAAGCAATGAGATTTGGACGATCAAACGGGGCGATAAAATTCTAGCTTCTGTACGAAAGTCAGGGCTTTGCATTGGTGGAAGAGAAACTAGGCTTACAATGGGGTATAGAAGTCTTGGAGCAACGTTTCACCAGGTGCCTATAAACGTGAATAAATATTTAAGGAGTCTCAATGAGAGCTACAAAAGAAGAAGTTATCGCTTTCATGAAATCGGAGTTTCCACAAAGCAAATGCGTTGTGGAAGCAGTGAGCAACGATGGAGCGACTGTATCTCATCATGTAGGTCAGGATGAATTACGTCCTGGCGGAACGGTTTCGGGGCCTGTTTTAATGAGTGTGGCTGATGTGGCACTTTATGTGGCGATACTTGGTAAAATTGGCATCGTGCCATTGGCAGTAACAACTAGCCTTAACATCAACTTCTTACGTAAGCCATCGGCAACTGAGCGAATCATTGCGGAATGTTCTCTGATAAAAGTCGGCCGTACTCTCGTGGTTGGGGAGGTTTCTCTGTACTCTGAGGGGGTGAGTGATTTGGTAGCACATGCTGTGGGTACATACTCTATACCGCCCTATACATCGTAACGAAGTGAAAATATTAAAACAATTAACTCTTTGAAAGCTTGACTCCGTTTAAAAGAAAAAAGGCAGTTATTTGAGGGGAAGATTAAATGGTTATCAATTGTAATCTGATATAAACGCCTACTTCAGGCCTGCAGCGGAGGCATTGGAGCAATTCGAGGCCAACAAATAAAGTCAGTCGGACAGCTAACGCTGTCGCTGCTTTGGGCGTAGAACGTTCGCCCCTTGTCTACAATGGACAAGCGCGTTAGTAACCTTCAATATCCGCTTTACAGCACAAAACGGAAGTAGTCGAATAAAAGTAGGATTGTCAGTATCTTCTCTCAAACGAACCTTTAACACAAACGCTACTCTAAACAATCACCGCCGCCCTAAAAAGCAATCCTTGGTGAATACAAATTACCAATCAGCGCTGTATACTATATTGGCTGCGGACGCTTCTACTTCTAGTGGGGCTTTATCGAAACCGTAGTCAGCCATGTCGAAAAAGTGTTGGGTGACAACTTCATCTAAACTGGCTCGTTCAATCTGTAACACATGCACTAATTCGTGGGCTAACTTGGGTCTATTAAGCTCGAAATCTTTACGAGCATAAATCGAATAGCCGAAAACTTGTGCGTTATTTATTATTCCTTCTCCAACAAGTCCAACGGCTTCGCCAAACACTTTGAGCGCGAAGTTTTCGTAGGGATAAGGCACTTCATCTACATAAACAATTCTTACTTTTTTAGGCTGTTTTATGCCTATCTCCGCTGCTAGCGCCAATTCTTGTTCATTTAACGGTTGACCTATTTTTAAGCCTTTCATATCTGTTTCATGTGCCCACTCTATGTATTGCGGCAACAATACGCGTGCTATTATTTTTTCATAGGAGAGTGCCACAACGACTATTACTATAAACAAGGCTAACGATACGAACTTTATAAATTTCATGTGGTTAAAATCCATTTTAAAAGAGGGGAGTGTGTGCCGCTTACACGCTTTGTTACAAACAGTTGAAACGTGTAGTCAGCGAAATCGCATTAATGCTATATGCGTAATAGAGCATATGATGGCGAAGTGTTCCATCAAAGGGCTGTAGGAAATGTGATTAAAAACAAAGTAAAAGGTTACACACCGCTATTCAACAGTGAATTGTGACTAGCGGCGGTGATGGTTCAAACTACGATATAGAGTTTTATTCGTCGTCAGACAGAGTGTTTCTTGGCTTGCGCTTCACAGGAACCATACCAATATCTTCTCCAGACATGGTATCGACACGCTTTTTAGTACCAGGTTTTGCTGGTTTCGCTACGCGCTTTTTACCATTTTTCGCGTTTGATTGTTTTGACACTTTTTTCTTCCGCGTAAAACCTTTAAAAGACGCCGAAAATTCGTCGTGTGGTGAACACTCTAACGCATATTGAAGGTGATTTTTAAGCCCCTCGAAACTGTTCCAGTCACGAGGGCCAATTAACGAGAATGCTTCGCCTTTTTGCCCAGCACGGCCTGTACGGCCGATACGGTGAATGTATTCATCCGCGTTCTTAGGAAGGTCAAAGTTAACCACCAATCCTACTTTTGATAGATCTAGTCCACGAGAGGCGAGGTCGGTAGTAACCAGAATACTGTGCTGTCCACGAGCAAACGCACTCATTACTGCTGCGCGTTGGCTTTGTAGCATATCACCACGAAGCGCAATAGCTTCTAAGTTTTGTTCGTTAAGCAGTGCTGCAATTCTATCGGTATCTTCACGGGTAGCTGTAAATACGATAGCTTGGTTGTAGGTACGATTGGCTAGTTCAAACTGTAAAATTTGATCTTTGTTATCAACATTGTCTGCAAAGAAGCACTTCTGTTCGATATCGCCATGCTCTGCGGTTGAGTCTCCTACAGCTACACGAACAGCGCCTTTGGTTAACTGCGTTGTCATATGCTTTAACTCAATATTATCGAGCGTGGCAGAAAACAACATAGTTTGACGCTTTCTGTGATCAGCATAGTCGTTGATCATTTTAAGCTGAGCAGAGAAGCCTAAGTCTAACATCCGGTCGGCTTCATCAAAGATAAGCAACTCTAAACCGTTTAAATACACACTTTTATCTAATAGATGGTCGGCTACACGACCAGCGGTACCAACGATAATGTGAGGGTTACGGCGAAGCGCTTTAACTTGGTCGTTATAATTTTCACCACCCACAATAAGTGAACAAGTAAGATTTAGCCCGGTACACATTGATTTAGCTTCAATGAAAACTTGTTTGGCTAGCTCACGAGTTGGCGCAAGGATAAGTGCGCGTGGGTCTTGACGACTAAGGGCTTTTTGCGACATTAGCCTGTTTATAGCTGGCACTAAAAAGGCGAAGGTTTTACCTGACCCCGTTTTTGATGACGCAATTATATCTTTGCCCTGAATAGCAGGCAGCATAGTGCGTTCTTGAATTTCGGTAAGCGTCGAAATATTTTTCGTTTCGAGCTTTGAAATAATTTTGTGGTGAACAGGTAAATCAGTAACTAGCAAGAAGGTATAGCCTTTTTAAAATGACATTCGGGCGCATTATCCCTTAATGCACGGTGCATTTAAAGGTTTATTGGGAAGGCTTATAAGTTTGCACACTGAAGGCGGTACTTGTAACAATCGTTACTCAACGAAGAATATAAAGTTAAAGCAAAAATGTGAGTTAACTCAATGGCGCGCGCTTACCACAAGAGCATAAATGCTGAATGATAAGCGCGACATTGCGAAGCAAAATTAAATGAGAAGTACAATTAAATGAAAAGCACAATTAAACGCAGAGTTTAAAACTGCATTTCAGGTACACTTTCAGGAACAACAAGCTTTCCGCCCGTTTTCTCTTTAATTTCGTCAACGCTGACGCCCGGTGCACGTTCTTGAAGCACAAATGCGCCGTCTTCAACACTCAGCACTGCTAAGTCGGTAATAATGCGTGTAATACAGTTAACACCGGTTAACGGTAAGGTGCATTCGCCAAGTAGTTTTGGGTTACCGTGTTTGTCGGTATGAGTCATAGTAACAATTATGTTCTTTGCTCCAGCAACTAAGTCCATAGCGCCGCCCATGCCTTTAACGAGTTTGCCCGGTATCATCCAAGAGGCAATATTACCCGATACATCAACCTCAAATGCGCCAAGTACAGTAAAATCAACGTGGCCGCCGCGGATCATGGCAAAGCTCTCAGCGCTACTAAAAATAGATGCGCCTGTGATAGCCGTTACCGTTTCTTTACCAGCGTTTATCATATCAGCGTCAATTTCACTTTCAGTCGGGTAGCGTCCCATCCCCAAAAGACCGTTTTCTGATTGCAGCATCACGCTGATGTCATCTGGCACATAGTTAGCTGCAAGGGTAGGAATACCTATGCCTAAATTGACGTAATCGCCATCTTTAAACTCTTGAGCGACGCGCATTGCGATTTGTTCTCTACTAAGCATTACACTGACTCCTTGCTAACTACACGGCGTTCAATACGTTTTTCAAATGAACCTTGAATGACACGGTTTACATAAATCCCGGGAGTGTGGATCTCGCTAGGGTTCAATTCACCAGGCTCTACAATTTCCTCTGCTTCTACCACAGTGACTTTACCTGCAGTAGCCGCCATAGGATTAAAGTTTTGTGCTGTATGGCGATAAATACAGTTTCCGTAAGTATCTGCTTTCCATGCTTTTACAATGGCAAAGTCGCCAGTAATAGCATGTTCAAGAATATAAGGGCGACCGTCGAATTCTTTGACTTCTTTTCCCTCACCAACAGGCGTACCATAACCTGTGGCAGTGTAGAAGGCAGGAATGCCAGCACCACCAGCGCGCATTTTTTCCGCCAGCGTTCCTTGAGGTGTAAGCTCAACTTCCAGCTCACCGTTAAGCAGTTGTTTTTCAAACAGGGCATTTTCACCTACATAAGAAGACACCATTTTTGCTATTTGTTTGTCTTCTAGTAAAAGACCCAAGCCAAATCCATCTACACCGCAGTTATTAGAAACTACAGTAAGTCCAGATACGCCCATTTTCTTAATTTGGCCTATCAGTCCTTCGGGTATACCGCACAACCCGAAACCGCCCGCAATAACTGTCATACCATTTTCAAGGCCAGCCATTGCTTCTTCGTATGAGGATACAACTTTGTTAAATCCCGCCATTCTCTATCTCCAATGCATTTGTTAAAAATAAGTATCGACATTGTTGCTTCATTTGTAAAATCGAATTAATCTTGCGATTAATAAAAACTATTTATTAATTGCTGAGATAAGTTAAAAAGTTTATGGATGTTTCATACCGTCAAATAAAAGCGTTTGTAGAAGTGGCCAAGTCATCAACCTTTGCTGAAGCCGCGGTAAATCTACATTTAACACAGCCAGCTTTGTCATCGGCAATTAAAAAAATGGAAGAGCAGTTAGGCGGTAAGTTATTCCAACGCAATACACGCAATGTAAGCCTAACACCAGAAGGAGAGGTGTTGTTTCCAAATGCTTTGAGGCTACTGCACGACTGGGACAATACTTTTTCTGATATTCAAAATTTGTTTGCTATGGCGAAAGGGCAGCTTACCATTTGCGCTATGCCGTCATTTGCCGAGTCTCATTTACCGAATATCTTGTCAGTATTTCATCAACGAATTCCAAACGTAAACTTACGAATTGTCGATGTAGTAATGGAACAGGTAATTCATGAAGTTACTACAGGCCGCAGCGAGATTGGGTTCTCGTTTGAGCCAGAGCGCAAAGATGGTTTAGTGTTTAAAAGCCTTTTTGCTGATGAGTTTGTTGTTGTGACCAACAAAGCACAATCAGCCCATTTAGGGGACAAGTTGCATTGGCAGGACTGTCTAAAACTTCCATTGGTAATGATGAATAGGGGATCTGCGGTACGTCATTGGACTCAATCTAAGCTAGCACAATATGGTGAGCTAAATATAATCGCGGAAACGGGGCAGCTATCTACACTAGGAAAGCTTATTCTAAATGGTTTAGGGATATCTATTATGCCGGCGATTTGTAAAGCGCAAATGGAGGGATTGGGGCTAGTAACAAAAGAAATTAGTGACATGCCTCTGGTGAAAAATATTGGAATAATTCGAAATGCGCGAAAAGGGTTATCGCTGCCGGCTCAATCTATGTGGGACATGGCCGTAGCGCATTATGAGTGAAATAATGCGCTTTATAGTTTCTAAGAAAAGGTTCGACCTACCACTTCTTCTTAGGTGCGAACAACTCGTCTAATTCGTCTCTTTCTTCTTCTTGCTTCTTGGCGCGATCTTTTTCGTTCACGCTCTTAAGGTTGCTTTGGATTTCGTGTAACCACTCGTTAAGTGTAGCAAGTTTAGACATCGAGTATTCGTCTTGGGGATTTTGATTTTCTAGTGCGTTTTTCGCCTTTTCAAAATACTGTCTGGCTGAACCAAGCATATTGGTTTGAAGTGCAGCGCGGCCGCGCTTAATCAATGTTTCTACATTTACTTTTACCTGCAAACGTTCAAGCTGCTTATCTTCATCCATGAATACTTTAGAATCAATTTGCCCTTTGCTATGTTCTGAACGAAGAATAATGCGCAGTTTCTTAACGGCCTGAATGTATTGAATGATCATTTTGTCGTTGTCGGGTAACGCGAAATCGTTAGTGATACCGCTATTGTCCGAAAGAGCAGCGGCGGTTGCTTGCTCACTGCTTGAGATACGCTGTTTTAGTTCAGATGTACTCGATAAATCGTTCATTGCTTTCAAGGCATTTAGAATACGATTGTGAAGTATGCCCATAATGCGCGAAGAAACAGGCATGTTTACACAGGCGGCAATAACGTTCTCAGTTTCGTCGACAATAGTACGCTGTTTGGCAAGTTCAGTTCTGCGCTCAGCCTCTTGCTTTTGACGATGTTGTTGCATTGCATTGATAAAAATAGCTGCGATTAGCAAAACAACAATTAATATAATAATAATCACGTACATGCGTGTGTTTCCGTCTGTTTTTTATTTTTTATAACGTTAACGTATTACTACGTACGAGCGTTACTTTTTGTATTACTTAATGTTATCGGTCAATCTTACGGTATTTTTACTTCAAATACACTTCCACCGAGACTCCCGCCGTTGGAAAGGGCAATTGAGCCCACTTTATCTCCTTGAGAATGTGCGTTTGCAATTAACTTCGCAAAAAATAACCCCAACCCCGTTCTTCCTTGGCTTAACTCAAAGTCACAGAGCTCTTCGTGGCTTTTAGTTAACATCGCTTCGGGATAGCCACGACCATCATCCTCTATTTTAATGGTCATGAAGTCGTTCTCGTCTGCCTTGGCACTTACTATTATTTTGGATGTTCCATAGCGCATTGCGTTAATGATTACATCGTTTAATAACAAATAAATTAACTCACTGTCTAAGTACCAGCTAAGGTCATCTTCTATAGCGATGCTTATATCAATATTTTTCTGAGATACATATAACGCATTAGAGCCAACAACATCTTCAACCAAATCTTTGATGAAACTTTCGTCAACGGTAATGGGTAAACTTTCTAATTCAGCCCTGTACAAAGAGAGTACTTGAACAAGATTGGTGTTGAGCCTGGATGCTTCATAATGAACACTCGCAACCTGCTCTCTAGCTTTCTCGTCGTGAGGAGAAAGGGCGTCGCTGAGTGTTTCAATAGATTGAATAAGGAGAAAAAGTGAATTTTTCATATCGTGCACAGCAGCTGCCAACACCGATGAAAAATCAATTGTGGATGTAACTTGTTTACTGCTACTCATTATCTATCTAACACCGTGCTTTTTAATCACCTACCCATAATGTAGAAGAAATCGGACAAAGGCGAATAAATCCCACTCGAAAATGCAAAAATTCAATTATTTTCAACTTTATAATGCCAATTTCGTAATAGCAACTAGTAAAAAAAGGTGGTTTTGGTTATAACGGGGGGAGTACAGTGTCAGTCTATCGCATTAAACGGTGTAAAATATGAAGCTACAGCAACTACGGTATATCGTAGAAGTCCTCAATAACAATTTGAACGTGTCAGCAACAGCAGAAAGTTTATATACCTCACAGCCGGGTATCAGCAAACAAGTTCGCATGTTGGAAGATGAACTAGGTGTTCAGATTTTTGGCCGTAGCGGTAAGCATTTAACACACGTAACAGACGCGGGTAATGATGTAATCAATATAGCTCGTGAAATACTAGCCAAAGTAGAGAGTATTAAAGCGGTAGCAAGGGAGCACACGCTTCCAGATCAAGGTAAACTCAATATTGCGACTACGCATACGCAAGCCCGTTATGCATTACCTGACGTTATTCAGGGCTTCATGAGCAAGTATCCAAAAGTGTCATTACACATGCATCAGGGCACGCCGTCTCAAATTAGCGACCTGGCTGCCAAAGGCGAAGCCGATTTTGCTATCGCTACCGAGGCTCTTCACTTGTACAACGATTTGGTCATGCTTCCTTGTTATCACTGGAATCGCAGTGTAATAGTAAACAAGGACCATCCCTTGTCGAAAAAGGGCACTATCGATATTTCAGACATTGCCAAATATCCGTTGGTTACTTATGTTTTCGGTTTTACTGGGCGCTCTGAATTAGACCAAGCGTTTGAAAGAGCAGGGCTAACACCTAAAATCGTGTTTACCGCAACAGATGCCGACGTTATTAAAACCTATGTTCGATTAGGTGTCGGTATTGGTGTTATTGCGTCGATGGCGGTAAGCGAAGAATTAGATGATGATCTTGTGAAGATAGATGCAAGTCACCTGTTCGATTACAGCACGACGAAAATTGGATTTAGGAAGGGGTCGTTCTTAAGAAGTTATATGTACGACTTCATTGAGCGTTTTGCGCCTCATCTGACCAAGGACAAGGTTGAGAAAGCTATGATGCTGAAAAATAACGAAGAAGTGGAAAAAATGTTTAAAGGCGTGACGCTTCCAGTAAAGTAAACGTAGCGCTTGTTGAAAACGTTCATTAAAAAGGGGCTAATTGCCCCTTTTTTCATTCCGTACATTGTCTAGTTAAAACGAGGCGCTAACATTCGATAATATTTACCGCGAGTCCACCTCTCGCCGTTTCTTTATATTTAGTCTTCATATCATTACCGGTATCGCGCATGGTTTTAATAACCTTATCTAGCGATACTTTTTGCTCACCGGTTCCGCGCAGTGCAAGACGAGAAGCATTAATGGCTTTGATTGCACCCATGGCATTTCGCTCAATGCACGGAACCTGAACCAGACCACCAACAGGATCACAAGTAAGGCCGAGGTTGTGCTCCATACCGATTTCCGCAGCGTTCTCTACCGAGGCAGCTGTGCCCCCCATAATTTCAGCTAACGCGCCTGCAGCCATTGAACAAGCGACGCCTACTTCTCCTTGGCAACCTACTTCAGCACCTGAGATTGACGCATTCTCTTTATAGAGAATACCAATAGCGCCTGCGGTAAGCAGGAATCGACTTGCTACTTCTTCATCAACAGGTCGAATAAACTTATCTACGTACTGTAGAACAGCCGGAATGATACCCGCTGCACCATTTGTAGGTGCAGTTACAACACGGCCGCCAGCTGCATTTTCTTCGTTTACAGCTAAAGCAAACAAGTTAACCCAATCCATAGTCTGCATAGGGTCGTTTGTGTGTTCAGTTTGAAGTCGACGGTATAGTCCAGGTGCGCGGCGAACTACTTTAAGCCCGCCAGGTAAAATACCTTCGCTTTCGATACCTCGTTGAATACAAGCTTTCATTACTAACCAAATGTTGTGTAGCTGTTGCTTCACTTCGTGCTTGGGCCTGAAAGTTGATTCGTTACGTAGCATCAGTGAACTAATGCTTAAGCCGTTAGTTTTACACAGAGCAAGAAGGTCACCGGCCGTTTTAAAAGGGAAGGGTACTGATGCTTGCAGGCTGGCCGCATGCGCTTTGGTCGCATCGAAGTCTTCGTCTTTTATGATGAAGCCACCGCCAATACTGTAATAAGTTTGCTGTTTTACAAGCTCATCTTTAGCGTACGCATAAAACGTTAAGGCATTAGCATGTTTGGGGAGCGTTTTACGGCGGTGAAAAACAATGGCGTTTTTGTTAGGAAAGCGCACTAATTTCTGGCCATTAAGGCAAAGCTTTTCCGTGTTGCGTATTTCTTCAAGTTTAGTCTCGATGCTGTCCACATCGATAACGTCTGGAAGTTCTCCTAGTAAACCAAGGATAACAGCTTTTCCTGTTCCGTGGCCGATACCGGTTTGGCCTAATGACCCAAACAGTTCAACTTTCACGCTATCCACTGAATCAAAAAGCGCAGCTTCCTGAGCGAGCTCGGTGACAAACTCGGCGCCTGCTTTCATTGGTCCTACGGTGTGCGAACTCGATGGGCCAATGCCCACGCTGAACATATCAAATACACTGATCATAAACTTTCAAAATTAAAACAAAGTAATAGTAAGATCATGCATCCACCACGGAAAAACCACAATACAGAAAAGCTAATAAAGGGATTAGTTTTGCTAATACGCTGTAAAGTTTAATTTATAGTGCACACAAGAGCGGATAAGCAAATACAAAGGCTAAGGATGAATATGATGAGATAGATTGCGTAACATTGCCGCCGTTGCGCCCCATATCATGCGGTTTTTCCATGGGATAAAGTAAATTGGAAATGCCTTTTTATCGCGATGCGTCGTGTGAACTAAATGATTTCTTCTGTCTAAAACATGTGCGAGCGGTACTTCAAAAGCGCTTTCTACCTCATTTTTGTCAATAATCGGTGTAAAGTCAGGATTTACAAAGCCAACAACTGGCGCAATTTCATATCCGCTGATTGTTCGGTATCTAGGCAACATTCCTACTACGTCTACGTGAGTAGCGGGTAAACCAACTTCTTCTTCAGCTTCTCTAAGTGCCGCGTCAAAAAAAGAGTTGTCAGCTTCGTCGACCGCTCCGCCTGGAAAACTGATTTGACCTGGATGATGCTTGAGGTGGTGCGCTCTTTCGGTAAGCAGTAGTTGAAGCGAATTGCCATAATCTATCAGAGGGATAAGTACAGCCGCAGGGCGCCCTGTTTTTCGCAACGGAAAATCTGGCTCGGTGTGAGGCTGCCTTAAGTGGTGAAACTGTGATAGAAATTCGTTCTTTGTCATAGATATTTGCTTACAACCTATATGCTTACCTTTGTGCTAGCACATCACATACAAATACTGTGCTATTGGTTAATTGATTCAAGTACTGGCAGTATTCTAGACACTTTATCTAGGGTTTCTTGATATTCTTCGCTAGAAACAGAATCAAGCACAATACCACCACCGGCCCAGCAATGTAATCGACGGTTCTCTGCCAATACGGTTCTAATACAAATACTTGAATCCATGTCTTCACGAAAACCCATATAGAACACGCTGCCACAGTAGATATTCCGGCGGTGAGGCTCTAGCTCATCGATAACTTCCATCGCGCGGATTTTCGGTGCCCCAGTTATTGACCCCCCAGGAAATGCTGATGCCAGAAGCGATAAAGGCGAAGAAGACTCATTCAATTCACCAGTTACCGTACTTACTAAATGGTGCACAGCCTGATAACTTTCAAGAGCAAAGAGTGCGGGTACGTTCACCGAGTGAGGTTTGCAGTGCTTTGAAATATCGTTGCGCAGCAGATCTACAATCATAAGATTTTCTGCACGGTCTTTTTCTGCTGAGAGCAAGCTCTGAGCACTGGCGGCATCTTCTGCTTTGTCTTCAAATCGCGGGCGTGTACCCTTTATCGGTTTTGTCTCTACAACCCCATCTTTAACGCGTAGAAAGCGTTCTGGTGAAATGGAAGCAATACAGCCTTGGGGCAGGTTATAAAAAGCTGAAAATGGCGCTTGATTTTGATTGCGTAGCTCACAATATGCTTGCCACATATTTCCTTCAAACGCTGCGCTAAAACGTTGCGCCATATTTACTTGGTAGCAGTCACCGGCACGCAAATAGGCGTGTATTTTATCCAAACAAGCTTCATATTCCGTTTTAGACAAATTTGATTCGAACCGCGACGTTAACTTGAATTTTGGCTCAGGTGTTTCGTCGTTGAACGAAGAAAAAAACTGAGTCAGTGGTTGACTGTCAACGGAGCAATAATAGATGTAACCTGTTTTTGTATCTTCAATAAGTGAACGAAGATAAAGGCCAACCGCGAAATCAGGGGTTTCGTAGTCATTTTTGGCGATGCTTGGCATCGTTTCGTAAAAGCGCCCAGTGTCATAGCCTGCCATACCAGCCACACCGATAATAAAAGGGAGGTGCGCTGTATTTACACTGGCATGTATGTTCACATTTGAAACGCGCGCATGTAAGTGTGCTTGCACCGCTTCAAAGGGGGTCAATGTCAATTGCTGACGCTTTGAAGTGTTTAGTTCGATGAGTTGAACCTTATCACCTTTTGCTTCGATAACTGCGGAAGGTGAAAATGCCATAATATTGAAGCGTCCTTCACTTTTCGACGAACCAGAAGTATCGAGTAAAAGAGAATATGGGCGTGTAGAGACTCGCTTAAAAAGTGCATTGAAAACGGCTGTGTTCTCGTCACAATTTAGCGCTAATTTATCGGCTAATTCCTCTGCAGTGAAACGGGAAACATGAACGTGAATAGTATCTGCGTGTGACATAGGTGTTTTCTGTACTTCTTTTTATCGTGGGCGTTTGGTGCTTGAATTAAGCACAAACTTCCTTCTATTTTTAACTGGCGTTAACAAATAAGGGCTAATAACCGATCACATTAGGCTGCTTTTTCAGATATCCCTTCAGCATAGTTTTTAAAAATGACTGGAATTAGCCACAAGCACATGGTTTTACATGGTGCGTTGTCTTTAGATGCGCTAGTATACGCTTTTTTAGCTAGCTAAGACCACGAAAGCCAAATAAAAAGAGGATGTCATGACCGTTATCCGTCAACAAGACTTCATTGACAGCATTGAAGATGCCCTGCAATTTATTTCTTATTATCACCCGCTCGATTACGTTAAAGCCGTAGAAGAAGCCTATAAAAAGGAAAAGAGCCAAGCCGCGAAAGACGCGATGGCGCAAATTCTTATCAACTCACGCATGTCTGCAGAGGGTAAACGCCCTTTGTGTCAAGACACGGGGATCGTAACCTGTTTTGTTAAAGTTGGTATGGGTGTGACATGGGATAAAACTGACATGACCGTTCAAGAAATGGTTGATGAAGGTACACGTCGTGCATACCTTAATCCAGACAATCCACTTCGCGCCTCTATCGTTGCTGACCCTGCCGGTGCGCGCAAAAACACCAAAGACAATACGCCATCTGTTGTGCATATCGACATGGTAGCGGGTGAAAAGATCGAAGTGATGATCGCGGCTAAAGGCGGCGGTTCTGAAAACAAGTCTAAAATGGTAATGCTTAACCCAAGCGATGATATTGCTGACTGGGTAGTAAAAACTTTGCCGACGATGGGGGCAGGCTGGTGCCCTCCAGGTATGCTGGGAATAGGCATTGGCGGTACGGCTGAAAAAGCAGCGGTACTTGCAAAAGAAAGCCTTATGGACCCAGTAGACATCCAAGAGCTTATAGAGCGCGGCCCGCAAACTACCGACGAAAAACTTCGCTTAGAAATTTTTGACCGCGTAAACAAGTTGGGTATCGGTGCGCAAGGCCTAGGTGGTTTAACGACCGTTGTTGACGTTAAGATTAAGTCGCTACCTACTCACGCTGCGTCAAAACCTGTAGCAATGATCCCTAACTGTGCGGCGACTCGTCACGCACACTTTTATCTAGATGGTTCGGGTCCAGCGGAGCTTACGCCACCTAAATTAGAAGATTGGCCAGAAGTAACTTGGGAAGTGAGCGAAAACACTCGCCGCGTTAACCTTGATGAAGTAACAAAAGAAGATATCCAAGAGTGGAAAGTAGGCGAAACGGTACTGCTGTCTGGTAAGATGCTTACCGGTCGTGATGCTGCTCACAAGCGCATTCAAACCATGATGGAAAATGGTGAAGGTTTACCAGAGGGCGTTGATCTAACAAACCGCTTTATCTATTACGTTGGTCCTGTTGACGCTGTAGGTGACGAAGTGGTTGGTCCGGCTGGCCCAACAACGGCTACCCGTATGGATAAGTTCACTGACATGATGCTAGAGAAGACAGGCCTTATTGGCATGATTGGAAAAGCAGAGCGTGGTCCAGCAACCGTTGATTCAATTGCTAAACACAAAGCGGTTTATCTAATGGCAGTTGGAGGTGCAGCGTACCTTGTATCTAAAGCCATTAAGAAATCTCGTGTCGTAGCATTCGAGGACTTAGGTATGGAAGCAATTTACGAGTTCGACGTAGAAGACATGCCAGTAACCGTTGCAGTAGACAGCACGGGTGCCAATGCTCACAAAAATGGTCCGGCCATTTGGAAAGCAAAAATTGAAGAGCTTGATGCCTCGCTATCTAAATAGATAGAAAGGCAAAACTTAAGATGAGCCGTTCTGCTTAAGAAAGCTAATTAGGTTTTTCATCACAGTATAAAAAACGGGTGCAATAGCACCCGTTTTCATTTGTGTAGTTTCATTTTTTCAAAGGTTTACGTGCTAGACGTTTTGCCCCAATTTCATTTTAAATTTATACCAGTTGGTATATTTATCTGATTTTGTTTATAGTGCTGTACAAAATAACAGTATGAACGTGCACTATGTTAATTAACCTTATTTCTAGCGAACCCATTTCCTTTCTAATAGCCTTCGTAAGTGTGTGTGCTTTTTCACTTTATTCATTTATTCGAGGCCAGGCGAATGCCACCAAGATAGCGCAGCTTTCGCAAATCAATGAGCAGCTACAAAATGATTTGAATAGCGAGCGTATTGCTATTGCCAAGCTTCAAGCACAAAACGAAGCGCACCAAGCAAGAATTCAGGCGCTTCATGCTGCGCATGAAGATAAGCTTGCGTCTATGAATGCATCTGAACAACGTCTGCATACGCAATTCGAAAATCTAGCAAATCGGATATTTGAAGAAAAGCAACAGCGTTACACGCAACAAACAAAACACAATATAGAAGCTGTTTTGGCGCCATTCAAAAACGAGTTAGATGGTTTTAAACGTCAAATCTCAGAACAACACATACGTGAGGGGCAGGAGCGAGCCTCACTTAAAACAGAGATTCTAAGTTTAAAGGCTCTCAACCAGAAAATTACGGAAGAAGCTGCAGCGCTGACCAATGCACTAAAAGGTGACAATAAAAAGCAAGGAAACTGGGGCGAAGTAGTGCTTGAGCGGATACTCAAAGAATCTGGTTTACGCGAGGGTCATGAGTTTGAAACACAAATGTCAGCAACATCAGAGCACGGCAAGCGATTTCAACCAGATGTCGTGGTGCATTTGCCAAATGATAAAGATGTGATCATAGATTCAAAAGTAAGTTTGGCGGCCTATGAAAGGTATTACAACTGTGATGATGAAGCTGAGAAAGCGCAATTTTTAAGTCAACATGTGGCTTCTATAAAAGGGCACATCAAAGGCTTAGGCGCGAAGGACTACCAAACGCTGAAAGGCATAAAGACACTGGATTATGTGTTACTTTTCATTCCCATTGAGCCTGCATTTCTGATTGCTGTCGAAGAAGAACCAGATTTAGTCACAATGGCACTTAATCACAATATCATGTTGGTTAGCCCAACTAATTTACTGGTTGCATTGCGTACTATTAATAACATTTGGCAGTATGAGTACCAAAATCAAAACGCACAGCTTATTGCGGAACAAGCAGCAAAGCTTTATGACAAGTTCGTTGGGTTTGTGACGGATATGGAAAAAGTAGGTAAGTCGATGGATATCGCTCACGCAAACTACGAACAAGCAATGAATAAGTTAACCAGTGGAAGAGGGAACTTGGTAAGGCAAATAGAAAAGTTTAGAGAACTTGGCGTACAACCCAGTAAGCGAATGTCTCAGCATTTTCAGCAACTTTCTCAAGACGATTAAAAAAGGCCGCAATTGCGTAATGCCAGTCAGTTAAGCTGACTGGCATTTTTCTTTGTGGGGTATTTAGTCGGTCTTTTCCTCACTACTCTGGGGTAATACCTGTCAGGTCGT
>NZ_JACSOE010000083.1:0-15719 GCF_014349115.1 Alteromonas sp. BZK5
GTTCTTATTATCCCAATAAAGGATAAACGCACCACCGCCAATACCTGACGATTGTGGTTCAACCAGCGAAAGCATCGATTGCACAGCTACCGCTGCATCGATCGCACTTCCGCCCTTTTCTAAAATATTCTTTCCCGCCCAAGACGCATAGGGATTTGCCGCTACAACCATATAATCTTCGGCTTCAAATGCCTTTTTCTCTATGTAGCCTGTTGCCGCTTCTGGTTCTCCGACTTCACGTGTTTGCTTCGCGTTCGCACCAAAAATAAAACAGCTAGATAATGCAAGAGTTACCACTGAAGCTCTGAAAAAAGCACTGCGTCTCAAAATAATACTTCCTCTTATTTAAATTTTTCGGGGTTTATTGGGCGTTTTTTAAGAAACGCATCAAACGCTTCTTGAGCTGCGGTTGTGCCCAACGCTTCTAAAAATATATCAAACTCTTCGTTCATTTGTTGGTTTGTTCGCTCTCCGTCACCTTTTAATAGCGCTTTTGTTTGTTTAAGCGAAAATGAAGGCTTGGCGACGAGTTTCTCTACCGTAGTTTGAACCGTTTGATCTATTTCGTGAGCGTCGACAATTTTTGTCAGAATACCAAATTGATAAGCATCAGCAGAGGTAAAGGGTTCGCCCAGCATTAGCCACTCTGCCGCCTTTATATGACCCGCAACCTTAGGCAAAAGATAACTTGATGCATATTCAGGAACAAGACCTAAGTTGATGAATGGTAGAACAAATCGGGTATCTGGAGTGGCGTAAACAAAATCGCAATGAAGTAAAAGCGTTGTGCCTATGCCCACTGCTAGTCCGTGAACTTGTGCAATAACCGGTAAATTACATGCAGCCAAAGCTCGCATAAAGGCAGCTGTTTCTGGCACCTGAGCGTGATCTTGTTGCTGTGCGAAGTCTCCAATGTCATTCCCTGCAGTAAAACAGTCGCCCGCGCCTTTAATAACCACCACTTTGGTTGAGCCATCGTTCTTAACACCTAATATGGCATTCGCCATTTCTTGGTACATGTCCCGCGTTAACGCATTTTTCTTATCGGTTCGGTTAAGTGTAATGGTTAAGCATTGCTGATATGTTTCGGTAATAATGTAAGACATAATTACTCCTTTACTGTCGTCTTTTTTATTTTAGATGTACTTCAGTTTTCACCGCGTTGGCAATTTCTGTATCATAGCCAGCAAATTCGAAATTCAAAAATAACTAACACTGATGATGTCACTGCCGTTTTCGCTTAAGTATAGTGCTGGTCCTTTATTAATTGCGCTATGCTCCGTTGTCGCGTTTGTCTTTGAGCCTATGTCTGGCAATTATTTGGCTTACGACAGGTACGCCATTCAAGGCCTGGAAACTTGGCGAATAGTCAGCGGAAATATCGTTCATACCAACGGCTACCACCTACTTTTAAATTTAGCAGGTCTGGCGCTATTGTGGGCTCTACACGGCGAACATTATCGCATTGGTTTGTACTTAAAAGTTTTTGTATGGTGCTGCTTAGGAACCAGTGTCGGGCTTCATTTCTTCTCTCCAGATCTAATATGGTACGCGGGTTTGTCTGGCGCATTACACGGTATTTTCGCATGGGGCGCCTGTGTTGATATAAAAGAGAAAATGAAGTCGGGTTGGTTATTGCTTATAGGTCTAGCCATCAAGGTGGGATACGAACAAATTGACGGTAGTAGTGAACAAGTTGCAAACCTGATTGACGCCAAAGTTGCCGTAGACGCGCATTTATTTGGTGCGCTTACGGGTATCGCAATCTTTTTACTTATGTTCATTACGGCGAAAAGAAAATAGAAACTCGAGCGATATAGCGTCACTCTTTTTGCGCATTTTGATTTGTTAAAGCAGATTAATGTGCTGAAGCAAAAAATGAAGATTAAAAAAAGGCCCGAATTCTTTGAATTTGGGCCTTTTTCTGTAAGCCTATTACTTTATGAGCAACCCAGCGCTTCTTAGACGTTAGGCGATTCAAGTAAAGGCTTTGCTTATAAGTTTTCTTCAAATAACTTATAGATACGGCGGTATTCATCAAGCCAAGAGCTTGGCTGCACAAAGCCATGTGGCTCTACCGGATAAATGGCCGTTTCAAAATCTTCTTTCTCAAGCTCGATAAGGCGCTGTACCAATCGTACGGTGTCGTGGAAAAACACATTGTCATCAACCATAGGCGCATTGATAAGCAATGGCTTTTCTAGTCCATCTGCGAAATAAATTGGCGAACTGCGCTCGAACGCGATGGGGTCGATATCAGGCGTATTTAGAATGTTTGCTGTATATGGCGTGTTGTAATGTGCCCAATCGGTTACCGGACGAAGTGCTGCACCTGCCGCAAACAGATCTGGCGCGGTAAACATAGACATAAAGGTCAAGAAGCCGCCGTATGAACCGCCGTATGTGCCAATACGCTCACGATCTACATTTGCATTTTCAACAAGCCAGTTAACACCATCACGCAAATCTTGCACTTCAGGCGTACCCATTTGACGATAAATAGCGGTTCGCCAATCACGTCCGTAGCCAGCACTAGCGCGATAGTCCATATCTAGTACGACATAGCCTTGCTGCACGAGCATGCTATGGAACATGTATTCTCGGAAGTAACCAGACCACCCCATGTGGGCGTTTTGCAAGTAGCCTGCACCGTGATTAAACACTACCGCTTTATTTGGTGCCGTCTTGTCGTAATTTTCCGGTAAATATACTCGTGCGTAAATAGGTGCATCGGTATGCGTCGATTCAATAGCAACGATGTTAGGCACCGCCCATGGAAGTGCATTAAAATCTGCACTGGTGCTTTGCGTGATTTGCTTTGCCGCTGTTGTTTCGTTTGCTGGCTTAACGTAAAGCTCTTGTGGTTGATTCACCTTGCTATGGCTTAGCAGCAAATTTTTACCATCAGGGCTAAGTGAGTAGTCTGTCATACCATTCAAATCAGTCATGGTATCGATGGTATTGTCACTTAAATCTGCACGATAAACTTCGTAAAGCCCCGGATGCTCCATGTTAGCTTTAAAGTAGATATAATTGTCATCGCTAGAAAGCGTTAAATCGTCAACAATAAAACGGCCGCTGGTTAGCGCGACAGGCTTCTCGCCAGGCTTTTGAACGTATAAGTGAGAGTAACCAGTATGCTCAGACTGATAGTAAAGCGTCTCGCTGTCATTTAGCCAATCAAACGCGTTGAAACGGTAGTTTACCCACGCATCGTCATGAAGCCTATGTTGGTTTTCTAGCGTTTTATTTTCTAGGTCGACCGTTGCAATCCAGCGGTCTTTGTTGTCCCACGCTTCTAGCATAACGGCAACAGCGTTACCGTTTTTGTGCCAGCGAATCGAAGGCTTAGTCCAATACCAGCTTTGCAGTAAGGTAATGTCGCGTGGCAAACGATTAACTTCATAGGTCTCGCCTTTTGCTTTCGCGTTTTCTTCTTTTACATCTGCAAGTACGTCGTCATTGTACCCAGGCAAATTAAAGTATTTAAGTTCACTCTTCTCGCCAGTTTTCAAATTAAGCAGCCACAGTTCATGATTTACCGATTCTGCATCTGCAACGCGTTGGCGTACCGGCTTCGCGGCAATACGGCTGTCTTCTTGGATATAATGCGGCATGATGTCGCTGTCATCACGAGTCGGCTTACTTTCCGTGGTGGCGACTACCGCGAAGTTACCCGCAGGTGATACGCTAATACCCGCTAGTCGATGCGTCTTATCAAAGTAAAACGGCGTAGGTGCTACACTGCTGTTTTCTTTGGCCAACGCTTTTTGAGCGTCGTCTTTTTCTTGTCTGTTTTTGCGCTGTAGTTTGATGTATTCCACCAGCGACTGTTGCTGCTCGGCAATATAATCCTTAGGCGGCTCAACCGCTTTGGGCTCGTCGCTAAACTCCCAGCTTAACAATTCTTCGCGGGTGCCGTTAGATAGGTCTATAGCAATAAATTTGTTACCGCTTAACGCCATTAAGCGGCCATCAGTCATAAATGAAAGCGTTGACAGCGCATTCCCGCCACGCGCTATACGCACGGTTTCACCGTTGGTAAATTGCACATAAACACTGTCTTCAAATGAATAAGCAATTACACCATCATTTCTTACTACACGTTCGTCAAAACGATACTTGTGCAAATCTGATAATGGCGCTTGTACGGCATTTGCAGGGTTTGAGAGTTCAGCAACATAAACATCTGTTAACGCGCTATCTTGCCTTTCTTTTTCAAAAACAATTTTATCGCCATTGACCGACCACCCCATACCTTCGGGTAGCGCGCCCATCCATTGTGGGTCTGACATTATTTGCTTTAAAGTAATTTCACCATTTTTCGCGCTGTTCTGAGGCGCGACATCTGGTGTAACGGTTTGCTGGACAGTGGCAGCAGGAAGCGATGTAGACGCTGTTTGGCTAGATGGTTCGTTAGTCGTGCTTGCACATCCGCCCAACGCAAAAGTAACGCTAGCCGCGATGAGTAAAGAAGAGTATTTTTTCATTATTTTAAGTCGTTGTTATGTAAAAAACGTTAACATTATACGCAGAGCAGTTACCAATGCGCTAACGTTCATCGATTGAGATAGTGAACCAAACGTAAACCATCTGCGTTTATGGTTGTGAAACTGGTCTGTCGGCCTGAACAAAATAACAAAAATTCACTGATGAGGTAAAACACTATGAAAGCGAAAGGTTTTGTACCTGCGTTGCTTGCGCTCAGCTTTTTCACGACTCCTAGCTTTGCGAGCGAGTGCCCCAGCGTACTAAAGTTCATGAAGCGTAAGCTCAACTCACAAGAAACGGTGAATTTGTGTAACGAATATGCCGGAAAGACCCTTTTAGTGGTGAACACAGCCAGCTATTGCGGCTACACGCCACAATTTGAAGGTTTAGAAGCCCTTTATAGTGACTACAAAGACAAAGATTTTGTAGTACTTGGCTTCCCGTCGCACGATTTTAACCAAGAAGATAATGATGAAGGCAAAACGGCAGAACTGTGTGAATTGACTTATGGCGTAAAGTTTCCGATGTTTGAACCAATATCGGTAAAAGGTGAAGACGCCGATCCTATGTATAGAATGCTAAAAACCGCCACCGGCAAAGCGCCATCATGGAACTTTAATAAGTACCTTATTGACAGCTCTGGTAAGCAAATAACCCACTACCCTAGTTCAACAAAGCCCACTGATCCGGCTTTTATCGCTGACATAGAGGCACTCCTCAAAAGCGAATAAAACCGCGAATATCAACGCTGCCTATAGGTCACACCAAACGAGAATCTAAAAGCCACGCATAAAAAAGCCCCGCGTAACACGCGGGGCAATCAAGCACACTCAACTTGGAACACACTTTTAGCTGAAAACATACTTCCTACGTTTTAGCTAACTGCATTAATTTAGTGTGTTTAGTTGTTGGTTAGTTCAATTATTTTTTCGCTTGCTTCAGAAAAAGCCTTGTTTGCTTGCTCTTCGCCCATGTTAAGTCCTTCAGCGTAAACGAATTTAACGTCACTGATACCAACAAAATTTAAAAAGTGTTTTAAATACGGCGTTTGCGTATCAAAGTCTGAACCTGCATACACACCACCACGCGCGGCAAAAACAGTCGCTGATTTATTTTCTAGCAATCCGACAGGACCTGTCTCGGTATACTTAAATGTTATACCAGCTCTTGCAATACGGTCGAAGTAAGCTTTTAAGCTCGATGGGATGCCAAAGTTGTACATTGGCACGGCTAGCACAATTTCGTCAGCCGCTTTTATTGCTTCAACAATGTCATCAGAGACTTTTGCCAATGCCTGTTGTGATTCATTTCGCTCAGACGCCTCAGTCATCCACGCCTGCATTTCTTCACCTGTTAGATGAGGCAGTGCCAGAGAGGCAACATCCACGCGGTTAATGTGCACAGAACCGTCATTCTCAATTTTTGAAAGATACTCGTTTGCAAGCTTTGAAGAATTACCTTGGTTGCCATTTAGGCTGGAAAATATAGCCAGTACTTTTTTCATGCCGAACTCCAATATTCGTTGTTTCGATAATATATGGCTATATTACGGCAATCGGGTGGGATGAAAATATCAAAAACATGAAGGCTTCGTTCTATTTTGTAGAACAAACTGCCAAGGAAAAGAACAAATGTGAAATTATTGAAAACATTACATTACGTTAATGTTGCAAGGAGGTTGATCTTCTCTTATTTGCTCAGCGTAACCGAGTTTGCCACAACACAATTAAGAGGATACAAAATATGAGAAGGACCAAAGCGCTCCTTGCATGTTCAATATTACCACTGTTTTTAATTGGCTGCTCGGATGACGACGACGATGTCGTACAAGAGCCCACACCCTCCCCGGAATACGCAAACGTTCGAGTTGTTCACGCAGCATCAGACGCACCAATGGTAAACATCACTGCTAACGACGCCATACTCAACGATCTTGAAAGCGTTGATTACCAAGTTGCTTCATCTCGCTTTGAAGTCGAGACAGGCATGTACGATATTGGTGTTACAGGCATTCTTCCAGGTGAAAACGCTGAAGTGCTGCAAGCTGACGTTACTTTAGAAGCTGACATGAACTACGATATTTTTGCCGTAGGTAATGTTGGCGATGAGTCGTTATCGCTTTTAACAGTGACCAGTATGGAAACCGCAGTTGACGCGGGTAATGCTCAAGTACAGATTGTACACGCAGCATCAATGGCACCTATGGTAGATATTTATGTTACGGCACCAGATACAGATATCACTGCCGAGCAGCCGCTTGTTACTGCTGAATTTACTGACGCAACCGATTTAATTCAAGTACCTGCGGGCGATTATCAAATTCGTATTACACCGGCCGGTGAGACAACAGTTGTATACGACTCTGGTACGGTAAACCTTGCAGACGGTGCCGATTTGCTTATCGCTGCTACTAATAACGTAGGTACCGGCGATTCACCAGTAACATTACTGGCCGCGGACGGTGATGGAAGCTTCAAGATTTGGGATGCTGAAGCAGGTGCTGCTATCCGCGTTGTGCACGGTATCAGCGACGCACCAGCGGTTGATGTTGTAGCAAATAACGAAATAGTATTGGTGGACGGAATACAGTTCCCGCGCACCACAGACTATTTGTCTGTTGCAGCCGGTGACTATCTCATTGACGTTGTAGCCGATAGCGACAACAGTGTTGTGGCAATTGACGATGCTGAGTTGACGCTAGAAGTAGGTATGTCTTATACCGCTATCGCAAACAACGTTTTGGCTGCACCAGAACTTGATGTACTTGTTGATATGCCCCGCTCCGTAGCGACTGAAGCGAAAGTGCGTATTGTACATGCTTCACCTTCAGCGGGTAACGTCGATATTTACGTAACCGCAGATGGCGAAATTGATGCGGTTGACCCGGCATTTGCCGATATTGCCTATGAGACTGGCGAGCTTATTGAAACAGGTTACGTAAGTCTTGCAGAAGGTGACTACGTCGTTACGGTTACACCAACAGGCACCAAAACAGCGGCAATCGAAACAGGCGTTTTAACGCTTGAGAATGGTGAGATTTACACTGCTATCGCATTAGATGGTGCAATGGAAGGCGATTTACCTCAATTAGCGTTGCTTGATGGCCTAGCACCACCTCCACCAGCTTTTAATGCTGACATGACTTACAATGTAAACTTAAGTGGTTCACAAGAAGTGCCTGCCGTTACTACTATGTCTATGGCAACTGCAGTGGTCGAAATTGACGAAGACTTACCGGCGTTTAGCGTAAGTGTTGACGTATCAGGCTTAACGGATGTTACTGGTGTACACGTACACGATGGCGGCATTGGTATGAATGGTCCGGTTGCTTTCCCACTGACTGATGCTGGTAATGGTACTTATGTTCTCGCTGAAACTAATATTTCACCTAGCAACTTAGACGCGCTGACTAGCGGTGAGTGGTATTTAAATGTTCACACTACCGCTAACCCTAATGGCGAAGTGCGTGGTCAGATTGTTCCCGACACAACTGCGGTAGTAACATTCTCACTAAGCGGCAGCCAAGAGGTACCAGCAGTTGACACCATGGCAATGGGGTCTGGCTATGCGCTCTTCGACACCACAAACAACAACGTTTCTCTTGTGGCGGTAACCACTATTGAAAATGCGACTATGGCGCACATTCATACTGGGTTTGCTGGTGAAAATGGTGACGTGCTTGTAGGACTTGTGGAAAGTGAAAGCACCGCTGGCGTTTGGATGACAGACGGAAGCATAGCACTAGATGAAGCCACAGCTACGCAACTACTGGCAGGTGGTCATTATGTGAATGTGCATACAGCAGCTAATACTGGTGGTGAAATTCGCGGCCAAATCACGCCTGATAATATTGAAGTGTACGGCATCATTGCCAACGGCCTACAAGAAGTACCGGCAGTAACTACGACAGCAAGCGGCGCTGGTGCATTTACTTTGAATACATCTACAGGTGCACTGTCAGGCAGCGTAACCATTACCGGTATGACAGCAAACATGGCTCACATTCACGAGGGTGAAATGGGCGTAAATGGTGATGTTCTAATTGGACTTACTGCCGGAACCAGCGGTATGTGGTCTGTGCCAGCTAATACTACGTTAACCGCTGAGCAAATGAATGTTATGGCAGACGGAGGTCTTTACACTAACTTCCACTCAGATGCATTCCCAAGCGGTGAAATTCGTGGACAAATTACGCTAGGTTTTGACTAGTAAAAAATTGCTAAACCCATTGTGTTTCAATTATATTGAGACCCAATTAATCTAAAATAAAAAAAGGGGCAAACGCCCCTTTTTTGTGTTTCTCGACAAGAAGATTTTATCTATATGGTATTTAGCGCCGTGTCGAAATCTGCAATCAGATCCTGAGTGTCTTCAATACCTACCGAAATACGCAGCATGGTATCGGAAATACCCATTAACTCACGCTCTTCTGCCGTGTTCTCAAAATAAATAGTAGGCGCAACTGGAAGCGCTAAGGTGCGATTATCCCCTAAGTGCGTGGCGCAAATAACTAACTTCATTTCGTTTAAAAACGCCACTGGATCAGCACCGTCGATAAGGTCAAAACTCAAAATTGCGCCATAGCCGTCGTTTAGGTATTCCCGTGCCATGAAATGCTGAGGGTGGTCGGCAAGACCTGGATAAAAGACTTTAGATACCTTGGGATGATTATCTAGGAACGTCGCCAACTGCATAGCATTATGCTGACTTCGTGATAAACGTAAATCTAAGGTTTCCATGCCTAGGGCAATGGCCGTCGCTGATTGCGGTGCCAATGTAGCGCCTAAATCGCGTAAACCTTTCTTTTTAATTTGCGTAATGCCCCACTGTGCAGTATCTGCAACCTGATAAGCCGGTTTTAGGTTACTAAACTTACTCCAATCATAGTTACCCGTATCAATGACAGCACCACCTAAAACGTTACCGTGACCTGCAATGTATTTTGTCAGCGAGCAAAACACTAACGACGCTTTAACATCTTTAGCATAAAAAACAGGGGGTGGCGTCATGGTGTTATCAACCATAAACAGCATGTGCTTCTCTTCGCAGAATTGACCGATGGCGTGAAGGTCGGCCACCTGTGTCACAGGGTTAGCTACGGTTTCGGTGTAAACGCCTTTTGTGTTTGGCTGGTAAGCTTCTTTGACTTGCTGAATGTCGGTCACATCTGTGTAGGTAACCTGCACACCAAAATCTTTAATGGTTTCAAAAAAGCTTCGCGTATTACCAAATAGGTATTGGCTTACAATTAAATGGTCGCCGGCTTTGAGTAAAGCAAATAACGAGCTGCTTATCGCCGCCATTCCGGTTGAGTAACACAAGGTACCTACACCGCCTTCCAGATCATTAAGCATATTTTGCAGTGCCGCCACAGAAGGTGACGATGAACGAGAATAAACATGAGCAGCTCGTTTACCTTGAAACGCATCGATGATGCCCTGCGCATCTTTAAACTCGAAAAGAACTGAATTAGACGTGCTGCTGTGAACACCACCATGTTCAGGCGTATTTAGCATGCGATCAGAATGAACTTGACGGGTTGTGAATCCCAATTTTGTCACGGGTAAAGCTCCGAAAATAGATGTTTGCGACCGAGCCGAGCGCGCACCAGTACTCTGAGTTGATACGGTTGCGTACTTACCACTTCAATAGAAATGATTATGGCTTTGTAATGCAGTTTTTAGGATATTTTGCGCAAACATTATCATAAAACGTATAAATAGTTTGCATTTGTTCATCTATGTTAGTCACTTTCTGAATAATTGGCCCCAACACAATCATCTTTCTGGCGTAGTCCAACCCAATGACTTGTATAGGAATTTCGGCTTCTCGTGCAATGTGCATAAAGCCTGTTTTCCATGGATAAATGGGGCTTCGCGTACCCTCTGGCGCTAACGCGAGTATTAATTGATCTGCTTCCTTTATCTTATTTGCAATAGACGTGACCACCCCATGCGCTTTACTTCTCTCTATAGGAATACCGCCTAATTTTTTAACAATAGCGCCCAAAGGGGGCGCAAAGATGGTGTGCTTTCCGAAAAAATTAATGTTTAGCTTAAAGGAAAAAACCACGAACAAGCCAATAAAGAAGTCCCAGTTCGATGTATGCGGTGCTACCGCTAAAATGGCTTTTTTCTGATTGATTAGTTCGCCTTCTACACGCCAGCCCCTTTTTGTCAGCACCCAAGCTGCGAACGACGACAACCAGTTGGGCCACTTGCGAGGGACATGCTCTCCAACGTTGACACTATTGGCCTGTTGAGAGTGGGTTTGAGGGTGTGAGGTTTCTGTCATTATAATTATGCTCTGCTTACTACACTTAGGTTATCTATTTGCTAATTTATTTTCTGAGGCTTCGAAGTGGAATACCGTAACGAAAAGCGCTTTACTTTCCATATTGTACCCGCATATTAATTAACAGAGTAAAACGTTGGAGTGTGCGCAGTTTGGCGAAGAGTAATCAAAATGGGTTTGTAACGCAATTGTTAACAATGCAGCGTTTTGAATTCTTAGAGAATATGGGCTTAATATAGCTATGTGTATTTTATTTATCGCAAACAATATGCGAGATGACTACCCGCTTATCATCGCTGCGAATCGGGATGAGTTTTACGCACGACCAACCGCGCCGTCTTCATTCTGGAAAAGCCACCCGCATTTGCTCGCCGGACAAGACTTAGAAGCTAATGGAACCTGGATGGGTGTTACGCGTAACGGATATGTGGCGGCACTTACTAATGTAAGGGACCCACACAACATCAATAAAAATGCGGTATCGCGAGGTGAATTAGTCGCCAACTGGCTGAAGCACGACTCAGTCGAAATGAAGTCTGTTGCACAATCACAATACTTGGCAACGCTAGAAAAAACGCGCCACCGATACAACGGCTACAACCTGTTATTCGGAGATATAAATTCGCTTAAGGTTTACAACAACGTAAACAATTCGACCCACATTATCGACACTGGTGTCTACGGTTTGTCTAACGCGGATATTGCCACACCTTGGCCAAAAGTCACGCAGGGCGTTACCGCATTGAACAATTATGTCACCAAACAAAACATCATTAATGATGAAGACTTATTTGATATTTTACGTTACGACAATAAAGCCGACGATGCCCTGTTACCCGACACGGGCGTAGGCTATGAGTGGGAAAAGGCGCTGTCTTCCATTTTTATTCAATCCGAAAAATACGGAACACGCACCTCTACACTGCTATTAGTAGATAAAAACAATACGCTGACCTGGAAAGAACGACGCTTTTCAGACAAAGGCGAAGCACAAGAAACCCGCGCTTTTTCTTTTTCAATTTAGGGTATTTTTGAAATGAAACTTTCGTTTACGTTTTCTTTCCTCGACTAATTGAAATATTTTCAACCTTTAGGGGTCGTTTTTTCTACCATCGGTGGCATAATGCCAGCCTGCTATCTTTTGCATACCAACGTAACGTGAGGACATATCGTGTTTGAAGTATTACCCCATCTCGCCCCAGATCCAATTCTTGGCCTGTCAGCTGCTTTTCGTGAAGACACCAACCCAAACAAAATCGATTTAGGTGTTGGCGTATATAAAGATGAGCAAGGTAATACCCCTATTCTTTCAAGTGTCGCAAAAGCGCAAAAAGTGCTTTTAGATACCGAAACTAGCAAAACCTACATCACGCCTCAGGGCAACCAAGGTTTTATCGACGGTATGTTGTCTTTGCTATTAGGTAAGACTAGCCCCGTTCTATTAGCAGACCGCGTTGCAGCGGTTCAAGCTCCAGGTGGTTGTGGTGCATTGCGTATTCTTTCAGAACTACTTGCCCGTTGTAACGACAACGCTAAAGTATGGGTAAGCGACCCGACATGGGCGAACCACATTCCACTTATCGGCTCTGCGGGTCTTAAAATCGAAACCTACCCGTACTTCGATAAAGCGTCAGCAAGCATTCGCTTTGACGCTATGATGGAAACCCTTCGCAAAACTGAAAAAGGCGATATCGTTCTTCTACACGGTTGCTGTCACAACCCTACAGGTGCTGATCTTACTAATGCACAATGGGATGAAGTACTAGAAGTAGCGAAAGAGCGAGAATTCCTGCCTTTCATCGATGTGGCTTACCTAGGTTTTGGTGAAGGTTTAGAAGAAGACGCGTACGGCATGCGTTTGTTGGTAGAAAACCTACCAGAGGTTATCGTTGCAGCTTCTTGTTCTAAGAACTTTGGCCTTTATCGCGAACGTGTTGGTTTGGCTGCCATCATTACTGAAGATTCAGCAACCCGTAAAATTGCTCAGGGTCAAATTCAGTCAATCGCACGTGGCATCTACTCTATGCCACCGAGCTACGGCGGCGCGTTGGTAGACATTATCCTAGCTGACGAAGCCCTTAACAACGAGTGGGTATCTGAAGTGAACGAAATGCGCGATCGCATGAAATCACTCCGTGCAATGCTAGTTCAAAACCTTCACGATAATGGCTCGCCTAAAGACTTTAGCTTCGTAGACGACCAAAAAGGTATGTTCTCGTTCTTGTGTATTACTCCAGAGCAAGTGCGCGAAGTGCGTGAAAAGCACAGTGTGTATTTTGTTGATTCTAGCCGCGTGAACATTGCGGGCATCAACCAAGAAAACGTAGAAACACTTGCTAAAGCATTGGTATCAGTGCTTTAAGTACGAACTATTGATTCTTAAGATTCGAAAGGCAGGGTTCACACCCTGCCTTTTTTATTGCCTTCAAATTACCCGTCTTCCTATTTCTGCGATGAACGCCCCAACCACGCTGTCAGTAGCGGTTAGTCACACTTTTTAACAAATTCACGCAGTGCGCTATACGCCTTTTAGTAGGGCAAGCCGGATATAATCGTTACACTGTAACAATGTTGACGTACACGTTAACTTGGTATTTATTACGACTGACTTATAACAATGAGATTAACGACAAGAACAAGGATCACCCATGTCTAAAGTAAGTGTATTTTGTCTTTCTGCCGCGCTACTTGGCAGTGCAATGCAAGTAAATGCAAAGGAAGGCATGTTCACGCCAGAACAACTCCCTTCAATTGCCGGCGATTTAAAAGAAACAGGCTTAGCAATCCCTGCTAGTAGTATTAACGACCTAACCGCGTTTCCTATGGGCGCGATTGTTTCATTAGGTGGCTGTTCAGCATCGTTTGTCTCTGACAAAGGCTTGGCCGTTACTAATCACCACTGTGCGCGCGGCTCTGTTCAATATAACAGCACCCCAGAAAACAACTATTTAAAAGATGGTTTCCTAGCAAAAGAAATTGGTGAAGAACTGCCGGCCGCGCCGGGTACACGCATGTTCGTTACGGTCGATTTTTCTGATGTAACCGACAACGTCATTGGCGGCATCAGTGATGACGTTCAAGGCCGCGAGCGCTACGACCTCATTGAAGCAAACCGCAAAGCGTTAATTGCAGAGTGTGAGTCTGAAGCGGGCTTCCGCTGCTCTGTACCTTCGTTTTTCCAAGGCCTTGAGTATAAGCTAATTAAGCAAATGGAAATTCGTGACGTGCGCATTGCCTACGCGCCTGCTGATTCAATTGGTAAATACGGTGGTGATGTAGATAACTGGATGTGGCCTCGTCACACGGGCGACTTTTCTTTCTACCGAGCTTATGTGGGTAAAGACGGTAAACCCGCTGATTACAGTGAAGAGAACGTGCCGTTTAAACCTGACCATTTCTTAAAAGTTTCGGCAGCTGGACTTGAAGACGGCGACTTTGTTATGGCAGCGGGCTACCCTGGCTCTACTAATCGCTATGCACGTTTATCACAAGTGTCGTACACGTTTGATTGGTTATATCCCACTTACCTTGAACTGGTAGACGCGTGGATCAAGACTATCGAAAGTGCATCTGAAGAAGGCAGCGATGCGCGTATCAAATACGAAGCATTGTTAGCGGGTCTTAACAACTTCCACAAAAATACGTTAGGCCAGCTTTCTGGCGCTAAACGCGTTGGACTTGTTCCACGTCGCGCTGAGCGTGAAGAGCAACTAGCTGCATGGCTTGATAAAAACGGTAAGAGTGAAATGAAGCAAGCACTTGCCGATCTTGATGCGGTTAGTGCTGAACAAATGCAAATGAACAAGCAAAACTTCTGGTACAACAACCTAAGTCGTGCACAACTCTTGTCATCAGCCCAAACCCTTTATCGCAATGCCATCGAAAAAGAAAAGCCGGACGCAGAACGTGAATCTGGATTTCAGGACCGCGATCAAATTCGCCTGAAAGAAGGCGTAGAGCGCATTGAGCGTCGCTTTGATCCGGCCGTTGATCAGGCCGTTTGGCAAAAAATGATTAGTATGTACCTTGAACAGCCTGAAGAAAACCGAGTAGCTGCGTTCGATAAAGCAGTAGGCATTGATAGTGATACAGACGGGAAAACACTTCAGAAGAAGTTAAAGGCGTTTTACGACAAGACTTCATTGACTAACACTGAAGAACGTTTGAAATGGTTAACTGCAAGCCGCGCTGATTTCGAAAATAGCAACGACCCGTTCATTAAACTTGCGGTTGCCCTGTTCGATACCGAAATGGCTATTGAAGATAAGAGCAAAACGCTAAGCGGTAAAGCTGCAGCGCTTCGCCCTAAATACATGAGTGCCATTATTGAGTGGCAAAAATCTTTGGGCAGCCTTGCTTATCCAGATGCAAACAGTACGCTGCGCGTCACTTACGGTAACGTAATGGGCGGCTCGCCAAAAGACGGTCTGATTTACGAGCCGTTCACTCGTCTTGAAGGTATTACTGAGAAAGACACAGGCGAGACACCTTTCGACTCTCCTAAAAAGCAGCTTACGCTTATTGAGGACAAGAAATATGGACCTTACAAGTTAGAAGCTATTAACAGCGTGCCGGTGAACTTCCTTACCGATTTAGATTCAACCGGCGGTAACTCAGGCTCAGCAACGCTTAACGCAAAAGCAGAGCTTATCGGTCTGTTGTTTGACGGTACGTTCGAGAGCGTTAATTCTGATTGGGATTTTGATCCGAAAACAACCCGTACCATCCATGTAGATAGCCGCTACATGTTATGGGTAATGGAATACGTTGACGGTGCAACAAACCTCATCGAAGAGATGACCATCGTTAAATAACCACCAAATAATGGGGTCAAATAATGGGGTCAGAGTCTGAGGGATCCCCACGAATTTAATTCCATGTGCCTGCGGTCCAGGCCCCGTCGACTATGGAGCTGTACCATTTGAGTGCAGTTT